>DAOVCF010000051.1 GCA_030670165.1 Candidatus Stahliibacteriota bacterium
CGAAACGCAGCATGATGGTGTAAAGGACCATGGATACGGTTCCTGCAACACCGGCGGCCAAAAACCAGAGGATGGTTGTCTTGAAGTTCTGCGCACCTGAGGCGTACTTGAAACCTATCTGGCTCGCGGCCAGAGCAGCCAAAGCCACTACGGCGATGCCTGCCGTCATGAATATCTTAAGTGTGGGATTCATGAGGCAAGTTTATCCCAAGAAGCTCAGGTTGTCAATGAATTCTAATTGCCGGTCGGGCCAGGACGGGTGAGGGCGATGAGGACTATTCCGGCGAAGACAAGACAGGCACCGATCCACTGGCCCACACTGATGCGTTCGCGAAAGATGAGCCATGCACCAAACACCTGAACGGCAACGAAACCCAGACCGCCGTGGATCGCGAACGCCAGATGCATGGAGGTGAGCTTAATGAGCCAGGTGTAGGCAAAGACGCCGGTAGCCGAGACAACGTGACCGAGAATCTGCCAGGTCCAGAATCGCCAGAACCCCTGGACCATGGTGGACTGTTTGAAAGAAACTTGGCCCACAAACAACGCGCCTACGGCGTAGATACAGAGAATGATGGGAAGGGCCGTTCCCATGGAGCCGGCGATGGCGTCAAAGATGTTTTGTTTCATGCCGACTGCAGTTTACCCGTAACACACAAACTGTCAAGACTTCACCCTCACAAGCCGCACAAACTATACACCCGCAATAACTTATTGTTCCGGCGGGGAGGTAATCTTATGTTGGAGGAAGGCGGGCCGACCTAAAGGTCGGCCCCTACGAGCTACAACAATCAGGACACTTGGAGGTCAACTGTTCACCGTCAAACAGTCCAGACAAATTTGCAATTTGAATTGAGCGACACCCTCGTGCACAGAGACAGGTGAGGCTGTTGTCCATCTTTCCCTCACCTCATCCCGTAACCCTGGTAACCATCTCCCCGCGCCCACTTGACATTCTTGAATTCCCGCATTATTATCCTACGAATAGAGTCCTACGAGGTTTGCAGCGGAAATTATGAAGTTACGGAAAAACAAACCGAATAGAAGCATTTGCTCTTGACAAACTATCGTCTGGCTCTATAATAGTCGCACATGATTAAATTAAAGGAGGTGCAAATGCACAAGCGACTTATCGCACTGGGTGTGCTGGTCGTCTTCGGACTTGGCTTGCTTGCGGGTTGCGGAGCCTCCAAGCAGTTAATCGCTGATATGGAAGCCGCGTGTCAAGCAGCTGACGATGCCGAAGCCAGGCTTGCCAGCCTCGAGTCGCAGCTCCAAACGCTTCAGTCTGATAAGACCGCCAAAGAGACGCACATCCAGGAACTCGAACAAAAAATCGCCGAGCTTGAGAGCGCCAAACCGTCCCGTGGCACAGGTGGCAAGCCCGAGCGAACCGAAGTGAAGTAGGAGGACCCATGGCGAAGAAGTTATTGCTTCTGGTAATGGTGGGCCTCGTCGCGTTCGCCGGTGTGGCCTATGGCGCCAAGATGAAGAAAAAGGACGCGGAAGCGCAGCTAGAGGCCTGCAACATCCGTGAGGCGGCTGCTGAAGAAGGACTCGTCAACGTTGAACCCAAGGTTAACGCCTTAAAGGACGAGGTTTCTACTCTGGACGCCAGGATCGCCGACCTTGAAGCGCGTCTTGCCGAGCTCGAGGCGCAGCCTCGCTACTGGGGTCGTTACTCCGTTAAGCCCGGTGACTATCTCTACAAGATCGCTGCCGATGAGTATGTCTACCATGACGGCTCCAAGTGGCCGGTAATCTACGAGGCAAACAACGACCTGATCTCCGATCCCAATCTGATCTATCCGGGCTGGGTACTCTTTATACCAGGCGTCAACGAATGGAAGGTGAACTCGGGCAACTGGCTGTGGAAAATCGCCAACTCTGTAGCGGTCTACGGAGACGGCTCCAAGTGGCCGGCAATCTACGAAGCAAACAAGGATCAGATTAATGATCCGGATCTGATCTATCCAAACCAAGTCTTTGTTATTCCGCGTTAAGCCCGATATGATTATTGAGGGGAAGACGAATTAGTCTTCCCCTCTTCCCATCTTCCCTTGACCCATGTCACGACGTATCCTGAAGATGAAGGACGTTGATCCCCTGCTTTTAACAGGGGTGGGGGAGGAGAATTTGCGTGCCCTGCGAGGAAACTTTGACGTACAGATTGTGGCAAGGGGAACAAAGCTCACCCTCGAGGGTAAGGATGCCGAGGTAGACAAGGTTGCCGACCTCGTGGGACGCCTCTGTAGGATGATACGCTCAGGAAGAATCATTACCCCGGAGATAGTGCTTGCCGAGACGGAAGGCGTGCGGAAGCCCCGTAACCGAAGCGAACAGGAAGAGGGCGTGATCTACACCCCGCGCAAGGTCATCCGCCCCCAGTCCGAGCATCAGCAAAGATACATAAAGAGTATAGATGAAAACTCGATAACATTCAGCATCGGGCCGGCAGGAACTGGCAAGACATATCTCGCGGTTGCCAAGGCGGTCGAGGCGCTCACAAACGACCAGATCGACCGCATCATCCTGACCAGACCAGCGGTTGAGGCCGGGGAATCCCTTGGATTCCTTCCAGGGGACTTGAAGGAGAAGGTGGATCCCTACCTGCGTCCGCTTTACGATGCGCTCTCCGACATGATCCCAGCCGAGCGCATGAGACGCTTTTTGGATAATCAGGTTATAGAGATAGCACCGCTTGCTTTCATGAGAGGCAGAACCCTTTCGGACGCCTACACCATCCTTGATGAGGCCCAGAACACCACCCCTACACAGATGAAGATGTTTTTGACCCGTCTTGGCTGGAACTCTCATTCAATAATAACCGGTGACGTTACTCAGATCGATCTGGAGCATTCCGAGCAGTCAGGGCTGCTTGATGCAAGAAGGTTACTTTCGGAGATCGAAGGCGTAACGTTCATCTACTTTGATTCCACGGACGTGGTTCGCCCGCCTCTGGTATCGGCAATAATCGAGGCGTATGAGAAGAAAAAACCTTCGTAGGCTGCTTCTTGCCGCATCGGTTATAGCGGTACTTGCAGCCCTGAACCTGGCACCGCTTCTTGCACCGCCCCCTAAAATGGAGTATGCCGAGGGTGATGTGGTCGAGAAGGACCTTTACGCCCCTATCCCCTTTCCACTTCCAAAGGATTCAACCCGTCTCGTGGCCGAACAGGACAGCGCGGCAGCAGGGGTTCTACCTATCCTTACTCTGAAGGAGGAAGTCGAGACCCAGTGGCGGCAGACCTTGCGAGACCTGCGCACCTCTGACTCGATAGCCAGTGAACTCCCTTTAGAGAAACGCGAACTGCTCAGCTCGAAACTGCTTGCCTCCGCAGACAGCGTCGTAGAGGTGATTAGCTCCCAGGGCTACTTCCGAGAGAAAGAAGACCTTGCCGCACGCAAGGTAGTTATCCTTATGGAAGAAGTGGAGATAGGGGAATCTTTAGACAACATACTGGGCTTCTGGGACGCTGACACCCTGATTGAGAACTCAGCCCGACGCCACTTCACCGCAGATAAACAAAGGGCAGCCCTGCTGACAGATATACTCAGACGGATCATCTTGCCCAACCCGAATCTGGTGTATGACAGCAAGGAAACCGAAGCAAGACGCGAAGCAGCACGCAACAGCGTAAGCCCTTATGAGGGATTCGTTGAACGTGGAAAGTTGATAGCCGAGGCCAACAGCCGTATCGATCCCCTGACCCTTAAGAAAATCACGGCCCTTAACGCAGAAATAGAGGGCAACTGGAGATTGAAACTTCAGCTCTTCATCCGCCAGAATCTTCTATTCATATTAATCCTTTTGGTCCTGGGATTATGTCTTTACCTCTTAAGGCGTGAGCTCAAGGTTCGTGAGTTCCTTTATGTGACAATGCTGCTGGTAGTTGGGTTTGCAGCAAGCCTTATCCTGCGACGCTTCTCGATATGGTGGTTCGTCCCAACCGGCTTTCTGGCGCTGGCCGTGGCCATGTTTATTGGACCACTTGAAGGGATTCTCCTGGCAGGTATCGGCTCCGTACTGATATACCTTCCCTGGCAAACTGAGCCTGAGTTTCTCCTTTATGCACTCCTTTCAGGCTCAGGCGCCCTGCTTGCTTTGCCACTGATGCATCGCCGCATAGGATTCGTTGCAGCCTTCGGTTTCATACTCGGCGGAGGAGTCGTTGCGCGGGGAATCTTTATCCTGACCAAGGTCAACTTCTCGCTTCGTGAACTGCCGATGTTGGGACTGGAGGCGGGCATAAATTCTGTGATCAACTTCGCACTTCTTGCAGCCGCGTTCTTTGCCGCAGAACGTCTATTCGGCTTCACCTCAACCCTTAGCCTTACGGAGCTTGCCGATCTCAACAGACCGATGCTTAAGGAACTCTCACTCAAGGCAACCGGAACGTACCACCACAGCATACTTGTGGGCAGCCTTGCCGAACGCGCCGCCAGGGTAATTGGAGCCAATCCGGCCCTGGTACTTGCAAGCGGCTACTACCACGACATAGGCAAGATGGCAAAACCCCAGTACTTTATAGAAAACCAACTGGACGAAGAAAATCCCCATGACGGGCTAAAGCCTCGTATGTCCGCCTTGATACTCGCAAATCACGTCAAGAAAGGTCTGATAATGGCGGAACGTTGTCGGCTGCCGCGTCCCATTCGCGATATAGTAGCCCAGCATCACGGAACCACACGGATGGAGTACTTTTACCGCAAGCACCTTGAGACCAAGGATGCAGAGTCCGTACCAGAGGAGGTCTTCCGTTACCCTGGGCCAAAACCTCAAACCAAGGAGGCGGCGTTGGTGATGCTTGCAGACTCGGTTGAGGCGGCGGTGCGCGCCCATGGATTTACGGACCGTGAAGACCTGGAAAGATTCATAAAGGAGATAATGGACGAGAAGATCTCGGACGGCCAGCTGGATGAATGCCCCTTCACCACTGCAGACATCCACGAGGTACGCAAGGTCTTTACCTCCACCCTTATCGGGATCTTTCACCCAAGAATCAGTTATGAGAAAAAGAATAACGCTACTAGCCCCAAGAAGAATTCAAAGAAAAGCAGCCCTGCGAAGACTCGTAAAAAGCGTTCTTGACGCCGAGGGCTGCAGCAAGCGGGTCAATATAGTGCTAACGGACGACGAAACGCTTGAGGATCTAAACGAACGCTTCAAGGGACGCAAAGGACCCACCGACGTGCTGGCCTTTGACTTTGAGGAGCCGGATTTCCTTGGGGAGGTTTACGTCTCCCTTAACCGCGCACGCGAGCAAGCTAGATATTACGGTGTAAGCGAAGAAGAAGAAATAGAAAGGCTCGTGCTCCACGGGCTTCTGCATCTTTTGGGATACACACACTCCCGGATGAAACCAATAATGAAACGCTACCTGGGATAATTGATGATCCCGATTCTTACGGCCATCCTTATCCTTCTTGGGGCAAGCGCCTTCTTCTCAAGCGCTGAGACCGCATACTTTTCCATCTCGCCGCTGCGAAGTGCGCGGCTGGGACAGGCAGGGCTCGTGCGCAGGCTGCTCTCATCCCGCGACCGGCTTCTTGGAACGATCCTTTCGGGAAATCTCATCGTCAACTTCGCCGCCACCTCGCTCTGGACGACACTTTTGATAATGACATCAAAGCGCTGGGGGTGGAATGAAACCAAGGTCCTCTCCATAGGCGCGGCTCTGATGGTCGTGGTGCTTCTTCTCGCGTGCGAGATAACACCCAAGATTGTTGCGGTAAGGCTACCGATAACAATTGCCCGGCTCTATGCGCCTGTATTGATATTCTTCTGGTGGCTGTTCTTCCCCCTGACCTGGGCTCTCTCTTCACTGGCCGGATTGATCTTCCGGGGCCGCCCCAGGGAACGTCCCTTTCCCACTGACGAGGAGGTCAAAACCATGATTGATATGGCGGTGCGTTACGGAATACTTCGCCCGGAGGAGGAACAGATCATGGAAAACCTCGTTGATCTGGGTGAACGCATGGTAAGGGAGGTGATGACCCCTCGTGTAGAGATGAGTGCCCTGCCTGTAAACACAACTCGATACAAAGCGCTTGCCTACGCCCGCCGGACACATAAATCCCGTTACCCGATCTACGAGGACACCACCGACAAGATAGTCGGCCTGCTTTACACAAAGGATCTGCTTACCGCACCGCCTAGAACGTCCCTGAAGAAACTCATGCGCGAGCCTTACTTCGTGCCTGAAACCAAAGTCCTTTCAGAGCTTCTGGAGGAGCTGCGGCGCTCCGATCAGCACATAGCCATAGTGGTGGACGAGTTCGGCGGCATCTCAGGACTGGTGACGCTTGAGGATATACTCGAGGCGATCTTCGGCGAGATAGTGGACGAGTACGACACCGGGGTTCCCTACAAGCGTCTTGGCCGCGGGAGATACGTCGTAGACGGCGACATAGACCTGGCCAAACTCAACGAGTTTTTTGACGATGCCTTCGTAGAAGCAGAGGATGAGTTCGACAGGCTCTCAGAGCTCATAACCCACGAGCTGGGACACATACCGAAGCGCGGAGAGAAGGTGCGCTACAAGGAAATCGATCTTACTGTTCGAAGCGTGAGACGCCTGCGGATAGAGAAGGTGCTTTTGGAACGCAGGGAGTCCCGGTGACGCTTCTTTTAGGCATACTCTTCATATTCATCCAGGGTTTCTTTGAAGGCTCGGAAACGGCCTATGTGGTGGCGAACCCGGTACGGGTGGCGCATCTTTCTAAAAAAACCCCCAGTCAGGAGAAGGCCATAGAGCTTTTAAACAATCCCGAACTCCTCCTGGTGGCCACCCTTATAGGGACCAACATCGCGGTTGTACTGTCCGGGTTGTTCCTCACCGCCTTCTTCGTGGAGCAACTCAACGAAACCCTGGGAACGAGCGTGGCTATCATCGTAGGTGTGGCGGCAGGATTGCTGCTCGGCGAGTATCTGCCCAAGAATCTGGCGCGGTTGAACGCGGAAAGAACGGTGATAGCAACCTCTCCTTTCTATTCAGTGGCGATAGTGCTCTCAAAACCCTTCAGAAGCCTCTTTCATCGTCCTAAGAGAAAGGAGAAAAGAGGCGAACGCCTCTCCATCACCCGGCTGGATATGCTCACCGCACTGAGACTCGGCGAAAAGATCGGAAGTATCGAGGAGAAAACCTCTCCTCGCGTGGCCAACCTGTTCAGCGCCTTCGACACCCCTCTCGGCGACGTGATGACCCCATGGGATCGCGTGCTAACCCTGAAGGCCGGGACCAAACGCAGGACGATATTCAAGGTGATTGAGCGGGAGGGATTCACACGTTACCCTGTTTTGGATCGCCGCACCGGACGCATCAAGGGCATCCTGCACGCCAAGGACCTCCTGCGGGAAAAACCCAGATTGAGCAGGCCCTTCTTCACCACGCCGGGCGCCCGCATCACCGAGCTTCTGCGCACCATGCAGTCGAACAGGGCGCACATGGCGATCGTTTTAGACAGGGAGGATAAGCCTATTGGGCTTGTCACCCTCGAGGACCTCCTGGAGGAGTTCATAGGCGAGATCCGCAACGAGGAATAACCCGTAACACCCGTAACACACCCAGGCTACTTCGTATCCTGGCGGGGACCCCGACGTAAATCCTTGCTTTTCCCTGCGGGAAAAAGGTGTTTTACAGATGGTGTTACGGGGTGTTACGGGGGGCTTGACATATCCCTAAATCTTACTATGATAAATATGAAGGTCTTTATGGGTCGGATGAGATTCTTATGCGCTCAATCCCAGGAGGTAAAAGGGTGCTGTGGAGGCGTATGTATAGGGTGGGAGTTTCCTCAAATCCTCAACTTTTCATCTATAAGCCAAGATACCCTGGATGGTTTCTTAAGAGAACCATCCTACAGGGAGAAACCGCGAATCGGCGGCTGCCGATTCGTCAAAAAGGAGGATATAAATGCTTAAAAAACTCATGGTGCTGACGGTGGTCCTTGCGGTGACCGCCTTTGCGGCATACGGTCCTATCCCGATACCGGCAGGGGTGGAGCCCGATGTCTACCCTGTCCTGCCCCTGAGAGACGGTTCGATAACCACTATCTCGTCCAGCCCAGCAGCCGCTCCTCTGGTCGCAGGCGACCGGGGCGGTGTTACCATGTACGACTATCAGCAGAACGGTGCGATGGGCAACCGTATTGCGATTGACTCGGCTGGGAACGCTCACATCTGCTGGATGCACTCGGAAGACGAGACCTTTGCCGCACGCGACGTCTACTACAACGTGTGGGAAAAGGCTTCCGGGAGCTTCCCTGGCTACTGGCCGGACGGCGTGAAGGCCTCCGGGGTTCCCCGTGCGGGCTACACCACTATGGGTGCTCTTTCCGACGGTCGTGCAGTGATCGCTTTCCACCACGATCCGGACGGGGACGGTGTCCATCAATCGGCGATTGTAATAGACGCTGCACCCGGGTTGGGTGCGTTCAGCTCACCGGTTGATGTTGATCCTGTTACCGTTCCCGAGCAGCCGATATGGCCGCATATCGTTGTTGACAACAACGATGTGATTCATGTGACCGCACACATCTCACCGGCTGATCCGGCAAATCCGCCTTACAACGTTGACTATCTCTACTACTCTCGTTCCACCGATCAAGGGCAGACCTTCTCTCCCTGGAAAGTCATCACCCAGACCGCCGGTAACGACGCTGCCATTGCCGCATCTAAGGACGGCAGCAAGGTTGCCATAGCCTGGATGGACGCTTTCCCAATCGAAGGTATAGACTGGAGAAGGGCTATGAACGGTAACATAAAGTACGTGGAGTCTACGAACGGCGGAGTAAGCTGGAGCGCTCCTGTGAACGTAACGGCGGATTACTACACTCAGGAGCCGGTACCCAACAGCAGTGAGGAAGGTCTGTGGTGGGGTGCCTGGTATCCTGATATAGATTGTGCCTACGACGCGGCCGGCAACCTCCACATCGGTTGGGGAGAAGGGCTGAGGGCCTACGAAGTGCACGGCGAGCCCCCCGATGATACCCTCTTTTTCTGGTCGATGCATAAACATTTCCTTAGAATGGTCCATTGGAGTGAGGTTACCAACGACGTAAACATTGCTTCCGGTCCCTACAGCCAGTTCGTTCCTCTAACCGAGGAAGGCGACACCATCTGGGATATATACGGTTTCTACTTGTGGGGAATGGCTCAAAGGATCGAGAATTATTTTCGCCCCGGTATCGGCTGCTGGAACCCGCAGCTTGCCGCTATAGGCTCGGGCGACGACATTCTCTACACCTGGCAAGGCCAGTGGGATTCGCTTGACCTCAGCGCAGGCGGAGCCATCAACGCCGACATCTACGCCGCAATCTCCACTAACGGCGGTGCAACGTGGGGTGGAGTCGCAGATTGGACTGAAGGCGAGTTCGACGAAAATGGTTTCGGCCTGGTTGCCTACGCCACCAACCTCACCAATACACACAGTCCCAACGCTCAAGTTGGCCATTGCGAAAGTGAAGAGTATCACTCAGCCTACCCCTGGATAGGTTCGGACAGCATCCTCCACGTAACCTACATCCACGACCTCTTCTCCGGCTCCGTTGTCCAGAGGGGACCTGGGCAGGGTATCGTTACCACCAACCCGGTGATGTACCTGGGCAGCAACGATCCCGCTATGAAGATTTATGTAGGTAGCGGCCCGGAGCCCAGGCCACAACCAGAATCAACATCTGTTGCGGAAGCCCCTTATGTCGAAGCTCCTGTGATTACGCTCCTCGGCAAGCACCCGGTCGCGGGCTCCGTTATCTTCAGCGTAAGCGCACCCGGCACCCATGCCTGGCTCAAGATCTACGACGTTGCCGGCAGCTTGGTTGAGACCATATTCGATGGCACGCTCGATGGCACCCGCATGCTTACGTGGGACACAAAGGACGCGCCTGCCGGTGTCTACTTCTACTCATTCGTCACGCCGGCACGCACCGCGAAGGGTCGAGTGGTTATCATACACTAGTCGCGTTCGAGCACTAATAAAGTCAGGGGAAGCAACCTTGATTAGCTAACCCTGACACGATACGGGGTCGGATGGCGGGAAGTCCCGGCTCTTCATAAGTCCTCCTTGCCCGGGACTCCCGTCCCCCGTAACACCGTAACACACCGTAACACACCCACCCCTTGACAAGGTTCCAAAAAAGCCTACACTCTCTTAGGAGGTTGTGTATGAATTATAAGTGGAAGGTGATAGCCTTCGTCGGTTTGGTGTTCCTTATAGGGTGTAATATAGTTGGTGAAGTAGACCTCGATGAAACCTACTTTCCCCTTGATACAGGCTATGAGTGGGTATACGAGAGACGGAGCCCAGCCTGGAGCGGGAGCAGATATGACACTTTCAGCATAAGGGTCAGATCAGCTATAGAACAGTCCGATGGGTGGCTCCGGTTCCACTTGGAAGGTGGCTCATTTGAAGACGTGGGTAACCCTGCGATGATTAACAACGATCAAGTCATTATCTTTGAGGGGCTTGATACCGTCGCACTTATACCCGAAGCCACTGATAATGATCCTTCTTCTGAAATCTCTGTAGGCTACACCGGTGATACATTGAATCTCTCCCGCATATACTACGAAGACCTTTATTATTACTCCCACTCCACAAGAAGATTGAAGGGTGTGGGGGTT
>DAOVCF010000004.1 GCA_030670165.1 Candidatus Stahliibacteriota bacterium
CCTGCGTTTCACCTATAGGAACCGTGAATTTTACTCTCTTGGCGAGTGGTTCAGCCGCTTCACCTATCTGGAGATGACGTCTGAGGGCCTAGAACTCAAAGCCTTTGGCGTGGATACGCTCCTCTGCAAATAGCGCGAACCCTTGGGGCGGGAAGCCTGCAAACTCCAGATAGTACCTCCACTCAGCAAACTGTCCCCAGTTCCTGAAATCCACTTCGATAGAGATGGTCTGTGAACTCTCGCCAGGCCAGGAGAGCTCGTCCCAGTCAAGACCTTTGAAAAGCTCTGAAAGACGCTCTTTAGCCTCAATAGGAATCAGGACGTGGGCATGGATAAAATTGTCTATCCTGTACCAGTAGATGGTAGCCCGCAGGATGGCTACGCCCTGAGGGTTGTCTGAGTGCAAGATAAGGCGCCGCAGCTTGGACTCAACCCAGGCAGTATCCCTTTCCACATGCCTGGCAAGCAGTGAAGGCACAACCTCGCCGGTGGAGTTTATAGTCCGAAGAAGCAGCCGTTCATCATCCGAAAGGCTGGCGGAGAACGGAAAGTTATAGGAACGGACCTCCAACGGCTCCTCTTCAACGCCGGCTTCGCGAAGGATAAGCTTGAGTTCTTCAGGTGTCTGCGAGAAGCAAAAGAAACTTGTGGTCGGAAAGCGACGTGTAAAGAAGCAAGCGTTGTGAATTGATTCCTCAAGACCTGATAGGTTCCTTACGAGCCGTTCTTCGAGCCCAATATCCAGTTTATACAAACGCACCACGTAGCGTCCCCACAGGCCGCCGTGCAGGACGGGAAGGAATGGTGCGGCGCGGAAAGGACCCAATATCCTCGAATGCCTCAAAGCGTACAGGCGAGGCTCGATCTCTTCTTCGGTTATAGAAGCTGCTCCGGCAAGGTCAGCCGGAGCAGCCCAGCCCCCGCGGCTCACAGCACGCAGAAGCTTGATGGATTTCTTATCCAGCGAACAGCTCAAGAACTGCTACTTGGTTATCTTTTTTTCGCCGCCGGCCTGCTTATCTATCCAAACCTTTAAGAGGTCTATGGGCACCGGGAAGATAATGGTGGAGTTCTTCTCGGTAGCAATCTCGGTTAGGGTACCGAGGAATCGAAGCTGGATGGCCGCTGGGTTCTTTGCAAGCACCCCTGCAGCCAGACTCAGCTTCTCTGATGCCTGGAACTCGCCCTCAGCATGGATAATCTTGGCGCGGCGCTCACGTTCAGCCTCTGCCTGACGCGCGATCGCACGGCGCATCTCATCTGGAAGATTCACATCCTTGATCTCCACCATCGAAACCTTGACGCCCCAGGGATCGGTTTGCTTGTCTATGATCCGCTGCAGCCGTTCGTTTATGGCCTCACGCTTTGAAAGTAGATCGTCGAGCTCATACTCACCAAGAACAGAACGCAAGGTGGTCTGGGCGATCTGCGAGGTGCCGAAGATGAAGTCCTGAATCTCGACTATCGCCTTGGACGCATCCATGACCCTGAAGTACGTAACCGCGTTAACCTCAACGGTTACGTTGTCGCGGGTAATTATGTCCTGAGGTGGGATATCCATGGTGATGGTCCGCAGGCTTACGCGCACCATCCTGTCGATGAAGGGAATCAAAAGGATAATCCCAGGGCCTTTCGAGCCCACGAGCCTGCCCAGACGGAAGATAACCCCGCGCTCGTACTCCTTAAGTATCCTGATCGCCGAAGACAGAAGGATGATTACGATCACACCCAGAGCTATGTACAGATAAAGCATTGTGCCTCCTTTATTGGATTATAGGCGTAAGATGGGAGCTGTCAATCGGATTTAATTCAGAAGCACCTTTTCGGAGCCGAACGATCGCGATGCGAAACGAAGGGCCAACATGAGAAACACCAGGTTGGAGGCAACGGTGTATAGAACCGCAGAGCCAGGCAGGGTATCCATTAGAAGTCCGCGCAGAAGCAGCATCACGTTCACGAACGGGATGAAGAACGTCCAGTTCGGAGGCAGGGCAGGAATTATCTGCAGGAAGATTATGGGTATTACCACGATGATGTTTAAGGGGGCAAGATAGGTCTGTGCCTAGCGGTTGGAGTGGGCGCGAACCGCAACCGTCATCTGAAGAGCGGCGATAAACGCGGCCATCAAGAGGATTACCAAGAGTATTATGAGGATCTTTCCTGGGGAGATTAAGCCTGAGAGATCCACGCTCCCGCCTGACGATACCAGCACAGGAACCACAAAGCTGGCGGCAAGCGACATACCAAGTGCGGTAAGTATGGGAGAGATAAAGGCGAACGTAACCCCGGCAAGGTACTTGCCGAACATGATCGAGGAGCGAGGTATGGGAGCGGTCAACAGAAGCTCGAGGGTCTTTCTCTCTTTCTCTCCTGCTGTGGAATCTATAACAACTGCCATACTGCCCATCATCGAACCCATCACCACGAACATCCCGATTATAAAACCCAGGAAATAGCCCAGCATCTGGTTCTGGCCCATGGCGTTCTGGCGCCTGTAGGAAAGGGCTTCAAGCATCCTTTCAGGAACCCCTTGTTGGGCAAGCCTTTCTATCACTATCTTCCGTTCGTATTGTGAAAGGACCAGCTCTACCTTATCGGCAGCGGTGCGTGATTCGGTCTGGATGGGATCGTAGAGGATTCTGGCGTAGGTCACCAGGCTGTCGGAAGCGAGGCTGTCAACGTAAACCACGCAGTGGGCCTTTCTTTGCTGAAGTGCGGCGGATACCGAATCCTCAAGCCGGACCAGTTGAAGTTTGTCCGACGCCTCAAACTCCTTTTCCAATTCGGGATAGGCGGATACCAAAGCCACTTTGGAAGGCTGTGCCTGTGCTCTACGCTCCTTGCCGCCAATCAAGAACCAGGGCAGAACCACAAACACCGGCCACACAAGCAGGGGAAACAAGAAAAGGAAGATCAAGGTACGGCGTTCCCGCAGTGCGGTCCACATCTCCTTGCGATAGATTAGGCCGATCCCTTTAAGCATACCTGCCCACCAGTTTTAAAAACGCCTGCTCCAGGTTTTTGGTTCCGGCTTTCTTACAAATTTCATTCACCGTACCCTGCGCCACGATCCTTCCGTGATCTATTATGGCCAGCCGGTCGCAGAGTTCTTCCGCTTCGGACATGATGTGGGTTGAATACAGGATAGTCCTCTCCTTCTTGATCTTGCCCAAAAGGTCCCTTATCACCTTCTGGGTGGGCACGTCAAGGCCGACTGTGGGTTCATCAAGAATCAGAAGCGGCGGGTCTATAACCAGGGCCTGGCCTAGAAGAACCTTCTGCTTGTTTCCCTTGGAGAGCTTCTTGAATTGACGCTTACGGTATTCACCTAACCCTAGGGTATCACAGATCGAATCGATACGTTCGTCTATCAAGCTGCCTTCGACTCCGTGTAGCTGAGCCAAGAGCTTCATGTTCTCTTCCGCGGTAAGCCGCTCGTAAAGACCCCCATCCTCAAGCACCACCCCGATCTTTTTTAAGACCATTAAGGGATTGGAAGCCACCGATACACCTTCAACCTCAATTAACCCATCGTCAGGCTTGATTATGGAGCAGATGCATCGGATCGTGGTGGTTTTGCCGGCTCCGTTCGGGCCGAGCAATCCGAAAAGCTCCCCCCTGCGACAGGTAAAGTCTATGCCGTCAAGTGCTTGAACGTCGCCGAATCGTTTTCTTAATCCCTCGACCCGAAGGACAACTTCACGAATCATTCCGTCTTCCGACGGATGCGTTGAACCTCCCGATCGATCATCCTCTCGCGAAACCTGCCGAACACGAATACACTCAGGAAATGAACAATAAGCCCTACCCCCCAGCCACCAAGCGGGATAACAAACCATGGGAATCCTTTCCCATGATCTGAGACAAAATACCACGCCAAAAATATCCCCGCGTTCACAACAAGATAACTCACCAGGTGAGTGAAAAACCCCATTCGCCTCTCTACCCTCTCCTCTGCCCTACGATGAATGTCTCGTTCCATTCTTCATTGCTCCTTTACCGCTGAATCATGCACAATACACATGAAAGGCCAATTGTCAAGCTGACGGCCTGGTCTGTGCGCCAAGAGATCATTGTTAGGCCGCATGCCCATACCTGCAAAACTTATAGCTATTGACAGCCCCTAACAAAAGGATATAATCCAATTCATGCAGCTATTTCTACTACTTTCCCTTGTAACCTTACCAATAGGTGAGGCAAGGATCAACGGGCTTGCCGATGCGGGTGTAACCATTGCCGATCAGCCCCTGGCTCTTTACGTTAACCCGGCTTTACTAACCAGCACCAGCGACAGTAAGCTTCTCTTTAACCCTGCCGGTTTCAGGTTCGAACCTCAAGAACGCCGGGGGGAGAATGTTCTACCTCGCGTGTTTGGCTCCTACACCAGCGTGGGATTCGTCGGCTACACCCAGCCTTTTGGAGATTTCGGCGCAGGTCTGGCCGGTTTTCAGGACGAGGCCAGAGCACGCGGCCTCCTCCTGGGGGTGGCTTACCGATGGAGATTCCTGCAGACCGGAGCCAGTTTGGGGATTCGATATCTGGACTACGACCCTGGCCCTGATGAAAGTCGTCTCAAACCGGCCTTTGCTCTGGGCATATCCATACCGGATATAAAGTTCGAAGACGTCCCAGGCGAGATCTCGGTTGCCGCGGCTGTTCGTAAGATAGAGTGGCCCGCCATTCAAGTTGGTCTGGATTACAACATAGCGTTCTTCCGCTTTCTTACTAACTTCAATCTTCGCGAGCCGTTCCATGATGAAACCAGACAGGGAACCGTCCACCTCGCCGGCCTCTTCGCCTTCAAGGATCTTTTAGGAATACCCCTCGAGGTCGGAGGCGGCTGGGCAAGCGATAATCGTTTCGGTATCCTGACAGCCGTGGACCTGACCCTTTGTAGAATCAATCTCAGCTACTCGAAGATACCAGCATCCAGCATACAGCCCAATGGAAGGGTTGCATTCTCGTTTCTGTTCAACATAGCCTCCACCAAAGCGGTTGAAGAACGACTGGCATCCATAGAAAGCGAGAAACAGACAAAGAACAAGATAACCAGCAAGACCTACACAACCCAGGGGATAGATTCCTACAACGACGGCGCCTTTGACGATGCCATTCACGCATTTGACGTTGCCCTTATCTGGGACCCTGCCAACGATGAGGCACTAAACTGGCTCCAGCGCGTTAAGGAAGAAAAGAACGCCTCTGAGCTGCGCGCCCTTATTGCCGCAGCAAACGCGGCTATGCGAACAGCCGACTATCTCGAAGCGATGAGCAAGGCGGAGGCAGCTTTAGAGATTAACTCCACCTCAACCCAAGCCCGATCACTTGCAGAAGAGGCGCAGCGCAAGTTCTCGGAATCCATACTTGCCCAAACCTCATCGGTGCGCAACGCAGGAGAAATCAACGCCCTATACCAGAAAGGGCTTGAGGAATATGCAGCTGGCAAGTATACGGAAGCTGCCGAAACATGGGAAAAGATAGAGAAACTTCAACCCCGGTCCAAAACGGTCAAGACCTACAAGAAAAAGACTTCAGAGAAGCTCGGCCAACAGATCGCCGAAGGCATGAAGCGGCTGGAAAGCCTTGAACGCAATGGCCAGTGGCTGAAAGCCCTCAACCTTGCCAAACAATTAAAAGCTCTGGCTCCGTCCAATCGCGAGATTGCGGCCAAGATAACCTCCTATCAAGGTAAGATACACTCCTCGGCATCCGATTATGAAACCCAGGGGATCGACTACTATAACCGCGGCTACTACGTTCAGGCGCAAAATTCGTTCTACGCCCTGCTCGCGGTCGATCCAGACAACACCACTGCCAGAGGCTACCTTACCCGCATCAACTCCAGGCTTCAAAAAAAGGACGCGGACGAGCTCTACCTGCAAGGTGTGCAGGCGTATACCAACAACAACTACGAGCAGGCGATCAACTACTGGGAGCAGGTTTTGGCAATAGACCCATCATACGGAAACGCAACCCGCAACATCCAGCGCGCCAAGGAAAAACTCGAACAGCTGAAGTAAAAAGATTCCCTGGGGATCCGAACCCAATCGACAATCAGGGTATCATTATCTTCTGACAAAGGAAAAACAGAATACTTAGCTGAAGCTTAGGCTTCGCCTCCTTCCTTTACTACAAAATCCCCCCGCAGCAATGAAAGAGATTATCGCAGGAGCATAAACTAGTCTATTTAAAGAAAAAGCCGGATACACCGTTGATGGAACCACTCTCTTTTTTCCGTTCGGGGTCTACTTAGTAGCCCCAGATTTCGTTGAGGATCACCTCACGCCGGCAAGCCGGGCACAAAAGCCGCTGGTGATCGCTGCGGTAAGGTTCGGCATCCCCTCGCTCAGGCTTCATCTCAACCGTATCCAGACTGCTCTGACGCGTAAGAACCAGGGTGGGGTTGGCATAGGCAAGCTCTCCCAGGCGTCGGGCGATCCACTCCAGATGCTCACGGGTAGTTATTACCCTGCCGCAGCGCTCGCAGAACAAAAGCTCCTTCTCGATCTCATCCCGGTATTGATCCTTGTCAAGATAGGTCATGTCGTAATCAACGGTGTGGCGAATGGCCTCTGTCGGGCAATATGTAACGCACTGACCGCAGAAGATGCACATATCCTTTAGATAGACCACGTGCCTGATGCCTTTCTCAAGATCATCCTCCAGCTCACGCGCCCTGGCAGGACAAACCTCAACGCATGCCCCGCAACCGATGCATTTCTCTTCATCGAAAACGATAACGCCGCGGAACCGAGGCGGAGGCAGGATTGCCCTTTTGGGAAATTTAGTGGTGTAAGGAGCGGAGAAGAGCGATCGCAGCGCCTCACCCAGCTCGCGAATCTTAGGCCACTTCATCTTCTGCCTCCTTGTTTTCCTTGGTTTCGCCTTCCTCGCTTTCGATCTGCGGACCACCAAGTTTATCCTTGCCGTAGGCGTCAATCACAGTCCCCTTCCACATCTTTGCTCCAAAGCGCAACGAGCCTCGGGAAAGGGCGTGCGCGGAAACAGGCGCGGTCAACAGCAAAAAAACACCGCAGATGAGAGCCTTGATACCCAAAGGGGTAAAACCTGCAACTATCAGGATACCGATCATGATCCCGAAGGTACCCAGGGTAACGCTCTTCGTTGCCGACTGCAGACGGTTGTAGACATCGGGGAACCGGACAAGACCAATGGCACCAAGAAGGTCAAAAACCACACCCACAAAGATCACGATGTATCCGATTACGTCAACTACAGTTACCTCAGTCATCAAGCGTCCTCCGTTCAAGGTACTTGGCCAGGGCAAGCGTCCCGACAAAACTAATCAAGGCAAGGGCAATCGCGATATCCACCAGGAATGAAAGGTTGTAGAGGATTCCGGTAATCGCCGTTATCCCGACGAACAGTATGCCCATGATGTCAACCCCAACCATACGGTCGGCAATCGTGGGCCCGCGGAAGATGCGGAAAAGGCACAGGAAAGCCGCAACCCCAAGGATAATGAGAATGCTAATCCAGAGAACGCTCATTCGAAGATCCTCCTCAAGTACTTCTCGAACTTCGCCACTATTGCCTTTGTGTTGGCCTTGACATCCTCCCCATCGCCCAGTACATCGATCCAATGAACGTAAAGAACATCTTCATCCACGTCAACGGTCATGGTTCCAGGGGTAAGGGTGATGGAGTTGGCAAGAAACGCCTTGGCAACGTCTGTCTTGAGCACGGTTCTTACCTTAACTATCCCGGGTTTTACAGGGCAGGCAGGATGGAGTACGCGGAACGCAACGTCAAGATTGGCCACGAGCATGTGCCAGAAGAATACAGGTATGTAGATGATGCCCCAGAACCAGCGACGAGGGTTGAGGAACGAAAGGGGTTGATGTGTAAACTCTGCACCGAAGAAGAACGCCACAAGAAGCGCCAACACCGCTCCCACAACGTAGACCGGCCAATCGCCTCCTGGCAAGGTCAAGAGCAGCCACAATCCGTAGCTGAGGACAAACAAAACCACTCGCCGCATCCTAACCCCCCGCTCCTATCCTGAACACAATCTCAGCATACTCGGTCCCCTTGAGCAGAACATCTGCCGCAGGCTGCAAAAGGTGGGGTTTGAGCCAGAAGAAGAACGCGCCGCCTGCCACCAAAAGAACAACCAGAGAAACCATGGCAAAGACCATAACGAACGGGGATTCCTTTATCCCTTTGATACCCTCCTTGCCCCAGAATACCTTGTTGGTGATCTTTAGAAGATAGCCCAGGGTAACCACAGCAAAGAGTCCGGCTACGACGGCAGGGACGATGAACCCCGCTTTTACCGCACCCAGGATAATAAACAGCTTGGAGAAGAAGCCCAGGAAAGGAGGCATGCCGGCCACAGAAAGAGCACCTAGATTATAGGAAAGCGAGGTCCAGGGCATCTGTTTACCCAATCCACCGGTAAACTTAGTTATGTCGCGTTCTCCCACCCGGTAAACCACAGAACCTGAGGTAAGAAACAGAAGCCCCTTGCCGAGCGAGTGGCTCAGGATATGCGCAAGCGCACCGATCAGGGCGAACTCGTTGCCTATACCCAACGCAAGCACGATATAGCCGATCTGACTGATGCTCGAGTAGGCCAGAAGCCGCTTGTAGTCTTTCTGATAAAGAGCAAGCAGGCTCGCAATAATAATCGAGGCGAGTCCGAGGATCAGAAGGGCGTTAAAGACCGCGGGGTAGCTGGCTCGTGAGACGCCGTATACGTTGAAAAGAATCCGTGCCATGGCATAAACACCCAGCACCTTGATAAACACGCCTGAAAGCAAGGCGGAGATCGGAGCAGGAGCCGAGGGGTGCGCGTCAGGCAGCCAGGAGTGGAAAGGAACAAGCGCCGCCTTGATCGAAAAGCCGGACATCAAGAGGATGAGCACAAACCAGAAGCCAGGGGTCTTATCCATGGCGGCAAACGAGCGGGAGATATCCGCAAGATTAAGGGTTGAGGTAGCGGCGTAGATGAATGCGATCGCCAAAAGAATCATCATGCTGGCGATCTCGCCCATCACCATGTACTTGAAGCCGGCCTCTAACTCCTCAGCCTCAGTGCCGAATGCAACCAACGCATAGGAGGAGATAGAGGCTATCTCGATGAAGACAAACATGTTGAATAGATCGCCGGTCATCACCACCCCGTTCATCCCTACGAGCATCAGAAGATAAAGGGTATAGAACTTGCCCGAACCGGTGAAGTGATCCATGTATCGGATAGCAAAAATGTAGGAGAAGAACACCAGGATAGAAACAACCAGCAGCATGAACGAGGAGAGCCTGTCAACCGTGAACGCGATCCCCAAAGGAACCGGCCAGTTGCCGAACAGGTATACCAGTGGCTTACCGGGCACAAGAAAGAAAGCGAGATAGATACTCAAAGCCAAAACAGCCGCCAGGCAAAGCCCGGCCACGATCTCTGCCAAACGATTCCACGCCTTGTAGAGGATAGGGATAAGGAAGGCCCCGCCCAGGGGGATTGCAATCAAAAGAACCGGAAATATCTCCATAGCCAGCTACCCTTTCAGCCTCTGGATCTCTTCGAGATCAAAGGAACCGATGCGGTTGTAGAGACGTAATATCAACGACAGCATGAAAGCTGTGACGCCAAGACCGATCACTATAGCGGTAAGCACCAGGGCTTGGGGCAATGGGTCGGAGTAAACCTTACCTACCTCAACCGCCTGGAGTATGGGCGGCAAGGCACCCGGACGAAATCCCACAATAGCGAATAGAAAGTTCACCGAGTACTCTATAAGCGAAAACCCCACCGCTACCTTTATCATGTTGCGCTTGGTGATTATGGCATAAAGCCCAACAAGGAACAGAATCAACGAAGCAACCAGAATAATCACCGCATCACTCCTTGAATATGTATTTGGTTGACGCCAGCACGACGAAGATGGAAAGTATAGCCGCCGCAACCTTGATACCGATCGCAATGTTGGAGAAGGGAATGGAACCGGCAGAGACAAGCCTTCCCGGTGTGCCGAAGGAAGGAAAGAGATTTATAAAGAAGTACCCGCCGACAAAGAGTCCAAGCAGAGCAATGAGAAGGAAGAGAAGCCCACCGGTGCTTTCGAAGATGGAGGAAGAGATCGAGGCGCTCTTCTCCTGGCTGGCGGTCGTGCCGAATGCAAGCCGTGAAAGTATAAAGCACGCGGCTATAATCGCCCCGCCTGCAAACCCGCCGCCGGGTGAGAGATGCCCGTAGAGCACGATGTAGCAGCCGTAAATGAAGATGAATCCTCCAACGATACGGGCTACCACCTTTACAATCGGCGTCATCCCTTTCATTTCTTTCTCCCTTCAAGCCTGAGAACCGCAAGGACTCCAATCACCGCAGTAAAGAGAACCGTTGCCTCGCCTAAGGTATCCAACGCCCGGTAGTCGAGCACCACCGAGGTTACCCGGTTCACTGCACCGGTTTCTGTCAGACCCTGCGTTAGATAGTGACTCGCAACCTGACCGAGCTCCCGACTCATAGGAGCAAGGTTTATAAGCAATCTGACACCGAAGTAGACAAAGGCAAGCGCAAATAGTCCGAAGACCACGAAGGTGAAAACATCTTCTCCTTTATAGGGCCGTCCGAGTGTAGAATCAACGTGGGTCGTCTTAAGGATCACCGCTACAAAGAAGACCACCGAGAGGACCTCGATCACGATCTGAACTATAGCCAGATCGGGCGCTGCAAGCATTATGAACCCAATGGCTACGGCAAACCCCACCGCACCTAACGCTATCACCGAGGCCAGGAGGTCGCGGATCTCGACGGCCACAATACCGGCTGCTATCATAAAGATCAACAAAACGATAAGCTCAAGCACCGCCGCCTCCTCGAATTAATAACAGGATCAAAATCAAGATCCCCAATAATATCCAGCCCAGGTAAAACGGCAACCCTCCGGTATGCAGCAGGCTAAAACCTTTGCCTACAAGATCAAGAAAGTATCTTATAAAACGCGCAAATGCGTTAAGGGAATCGTCTACCAATCTCTTCAGGGTCCTGCCAAGCGCGTTACTCAGACCTTGTATATAATGAAAAACGTCAAACGAACCTCCTTCTGCGAAGCGGTAAAACTCGAAAAAGATCTTGATATTCTTAATCGATGAGTAAAAGTGCGGACCGGAGAAGTGCATCTCCTCCTCGGTCAACTCCTCAGCGCCCAAGAAGACCTTACGCGGACGAGGCCTATAGGTGCCGCCGACAACGTAGATAAGGAAACCAAGAGACACGATGATAAGCATGATTGCTGCAAAAGCAAGCGGTGAAAAGTGCCCTAAAGGAACTATAACCGATGCTGAAAGCGCGGGAGAGATGAGATACCGCAGGGGCAGGCGGAAGGCAAAGAGACCGAATGCTATGCAGGTCAAAGCCATCAGGAGAGGCGGAAACCACTTTGTGAAGCCGACTTCGTGCACCCCTTCCAACGCCTTGGGACGTCTGCCCAGGAAGAGAGAGTGGGTAAGCTTGAGGAAGGATGCAAGGGTCAGCACGCTGCCGAATGCACCCGCGATCAGGAAAATAAGGAAGAAAGGCTGGGTTCGCCCCAGTTCAACGAACGACTGGTAGATAAGCCACTTGGAGACAAAACCATTGAGCGGCGGGACACCTGAGATCGCCAGGGCCGCAATAAGGAAGGAGAAGAAGGTTACGGGCATGGCCCGTGCAAGCCCTCCCAGCTTCTCAAGATCGCTCTCCCCGGTCTGGCGCTTCACCGCCCCGGCTCCCAGGAAAAGGGCGCTTTTGTAGATCGCGTTATTAATCATATGGAACAGACCGCCGGCGATCCCAAGCACCGTACCTGAGGCAATCCCCAGAATCATGTAACCCACCTGGCTCACCGCGTGGTAGGACAAAAGACGCATGGCGTCCTTTTGAACAAGAGCCATGAACACCGCGGCGAGAACGGTAACCGCCCCTATCGTAAGGAAGATAAGCTGCACCGTAAGGTTGGAACGAATCTCAAAGATGGAGTAGCAAAGCCGAACGAAGAGGTAGATACCCAGAAGCTTATCCAGACTTGCAGGGATGAACGCCATAGTTTCAGCCGGCGCCGACTCAGCCGCTTTGGGTATCCAGGTGTGCATAGGGAACGCGCCTGCCTTGGTTAAAGCAGCGGCAGCGATGCAAACAAAAGCGGTAATCGCCAAAGGATCGCTTAAAGCAAAACGCCTCATACCGGGGAAGTAGGCCAGCTGACCTGGCTCTACTCCCTGCTGTTTGGTGTAGATGATAAAAACAAGTAACCCGAACAGCAACAGGAAATCGGCAACCCCGTTGAGAACGAACATCTTGCGTGCGGCCGTCTCCACGTCTCCCCTGCCGTAAAACAGAAGGCCGTATACCGTAAAAAGCAGGATCCCCCAGAAGAAGTAAAGCAGAAGCACGGAGCTGGCCAAAAGCGCCCCGTTTGCCGCACCGTAGGTGAGAAGAGCGAAGGTAAAGAACTTCCAGTCATCCCGGGGCCCGCCGCGGAAGCGGAAGCTGTAGAGGAAGATAAGGAGCGCGAATCCGGAAACAAGCAGTAAGATGACACCTGAAAGCCCATCAGCTTGAAGGCGGTTAGCAATCCCGAATACCTCGGGTAAATGGATGGGCGAGGTTCCGGTTCCGCTAAGCCCATCCAAGAAGATCCGCAGAGCGAAATAACCGGTTCCAAGAGCCGCCGCTATGGCTATATAACGGCGAGCAGGACGAATCAAAAACGCCAGCAACGCCCCGACCAAAGGAATAAGAATGAGCAACGTCATCGGTTGAAACAGATACCGCATCCTATCCTCCTGCTCCGATATAGACCAAAAGCGGCTTTATTGCAAAACTGGCACCGAAAAGGGAAAGGGATATCACAAGAACGAGTATGGAGAGGAAAACGGATTGAGACATCTGTGGCTCCGGTTTCTTGCCCATAAGAAAAACGGACGAAAAGAGCCTGAGCATGTAAAGCAGGGTGAGGATCGAAGCAAGGATAAATCCTGCTCCTATGAGGATCCTGCCGCTGGATAGGATGCCGAAGATGACGTCGAGCTTTGCAAAGAACCCGAGAAGTGGGGGCAGACCTATTACTGAAAGGGTTGCGATGATAACACCAGTGAAAAGGATCGGGAAGTTAGCTACCAGCCGCCCCTTATGTCTGATGTCACGTCCGCCCATCTCGCGCTCCACTATTCCATACCCCATAAGAAGTGTCGCCTTGCCTAATCCATGCGCAATCATGAAAAGAATCGCTCCGATCATGCCCAGAGCCGGCGATATAGCAAATCCTGCAAGTACGAACGCAAGCTGGCTTACGGTTGAGTATCCCAGGATGCGCCGGTAGTCTTTAACAACAAGGGCGACTCCACCCGTTACAATACTGGAAGCAAGAGCTATCCATAGTAGGGAAAGATGCCAAGCCCCGGAAAGCGCAAAGGTTTCCACAAAGATTTTCATAAAGGCGATAAGTCCGAAGTTCTCTACCATCCCGGCCAGGAGAGCCACCACCGGTGTGGGTGACACCGCATACGCCGAAGGAACCCAGATGTAGAGAGGTATCACCGCAGACTTGGCAAAGACGCCGCAGAGTATGAAGATCCCTGCAAGCACAGGCATAGGCTTGCCAACCATATCGCCCAGATTAAGCGAACCGAACTCTGAAGCCAGAAGCGCGAACCCGACCAGCATAAAGGCTGAACCGAAGAAATTAATAAGGAGGGTTCTTGCGGCGATAGATATCTTTTCCTGGGTTCGACCGAAACCTATAAGCCGCCAGGAAGCCACCGCCGCTATCTCCCAGAAGATATAGATGAAAACAAGATCGTTGGTGAAAAGCAAACCCATCGCGGAGCCAAGCATAAAAAGCATTAAGGAATAATACTCGGTATCTGCTTCTTCACTCTTCCGGAAGAACCCGAAGGAATAAAGTATTATGATCAGACAGAGGAAGACAAAGGCGGCGGCGATAACAAGGGTTATTGGTGAGGTAAAAAACTGAGGGGATTCTGCCGACCCCAAAATATGCCAGAGCCTGAATCCTTTATTGCTCGCCGAGGTGAAATTCAGCACCAAAAGCAAGGCGGTACCAAGAACGGTCAGCAATGAGAATATCCAGCGCAGCACCTTCAGGAAACGCCCTGGGAAAATCACCAATAGACCGCCTATGAATGGAACCGCTATCAACAAAAGCAGAGGCACGTTCATGATCCCCCTCCCATCCGTGCGGTCTTTTCCTGGGATAGCTTCAGGAGGTCGTTCCAATTATACAGGAATTTTCCCTTGGTGTTGAACGCCGCGATTCGTTCGGTACAGCAGTAGCAAGGGTCAACCGCGGCCAGGATAATGGCAGCATCGGCAACCGAACCGCCTAAGACCGCCACCTCGTTGGACTTAATATTCATAGAGCTTGGGGCGCGGATCTTGTAACGAACAGGATACATGGAGCCATCACCCTTAACGTAGTGGAAGACCTCACCGCGAGGTGCCTCGTACCGACCCACACCCTCGCCGTCAGGACCATGCTCCATACGGGCATCTATCTCGCCTTCGGGCAAATCCTTAAGCTTCCGAAGACACTGACGGATAATCTTGGTGGATTCAAGGCATTCAAGCAGGCGAACCTTAGTCTTTGCGAAAACATCACCTTCCTGGCAAACAATCTCTTCCCACTCGACCCAATCATAGGCCGCATGGGGATCATCCTTACGGACGTCAATCTTCAAACCCGAAGCACGACCTGTTGGTCCTTCCACGCTGTACTCAATAGCCTTCTCCCTGGTAAGCACACCCACGCCTTCAAGACGCTTGTGAAGCATCGGATCATCGAGAACCGCCTTGGTAAGCATCGTAAGCTTCTTATCCAACTCATCAAGTGTTGCAAGAAGCGGTGGAATCATACCGCCTTCGATGTCGCGGCGAACACCGCCCGGCTTGAACATGGCATAGTGGTTGCGGTTTCCGGTGATGAGTTCACTTATCTCCAGTACAGACTCACGGTACTTCCACGCCCACATCCAGACGGTGTTGTAGCCCAAAAAGTGCCCGGCAAGACCTGCCCACAGAAGATGTGAGTGGATACGCTCAAGCTCGCCAACGATGGTACGAACGTATGCGGCGCGGGGCGGAATCTCGATGCCTGCCGCGTCTTCGATCGCCTGAACGCATGCAAATGGATGCGAGGTGGAACAGATACCGCAGATGCGCTCAACAACAAAGGGAATCTGGTCATAGGTCTTGCCCTCGCATATCTTTTCGTGGCCGCGGTGCATGTAGCCGAGTTGAATGTCGAGCCCGACTACCTTTTCCCCCTCGACCTTCAGCTTGAAGTACTCGGCCTCCTCCTGCAAGGGGTGGAACGGCCCGATGGGAATTATCTTACGTTCAAGCTCAGCCAAAGGACCTCCTGTAGGGATGATAGTCATCAGGTGAGTCGTCCGGAAGCAAGAGATGACGGGTATCACCCAGACCGCGGAACCCGATTCCAAGCATTTCGTGTATCTCGCGTTCAGCCCACTCGAAGCCTTGGCCAAGCACGGTAAGGGAATCAACCTGGGGATCATCGTGAGGCAGGATAACCCGGACGCTTATTAAAAGCCCCAAACGATCAATGGAGAAGTGGTAGAGTATGGTGAATCCCCTCGGGGTATCTTCGCCTGTGGCGGTCGAGAAGCGACAGCCAAGGGTATTGAAGCAGAAATCAGCGACCTTAACGAGATCCTCGGCGGCTATCTCCCAGTACCAGCGGCGCTTACGGACAAGGTTAAGCTCGCCTTCAGGATAGAACTCGCGGCATTGCCCCTCTATATTTTTGAACTCAGGCTCGCTGTCCCTTTGAGGACAGAAGCCTTTGCCTCCGATATAAGCGCCGTTCTTATCAAGATTCTGGGTTTTGATTACTTCATCAGCCATCACAGATCCTTAAGTTTCTTTAATTTCTCGATAGCGCGCACCACCCCGAGTATCATCGCCTCGGGCTTGGGCGGGCAGCCACCTATGTAAACGTCAACCGGAATATGCTTATCCAAAGGGCCTGCAAAGTTGTAGGAATCCACGAACAGATCGCCGGAGATCGCGCACGATCCGACCGCAGCAACCACGCAGGGCTTAGGGATCTGGGCATAAACCCTGAGTACCCGGTCGAGAACCTTCTTATTGACCATGCCGGTAACCAGAAGCAAGTCTGCGTGACGCGGAGATGGAGCAAGGAGCAGGCCGAACCGCTCCACGTCGAATCGAGGGGTCAAGAGGTCGAGTATCTCGATGTCGCAGTTGTTGCACGGGCTTGCGGCAACGTGGTAAATCCACAAAGAACGGGCAAGTGCGGCTTTCTTCAATCCCTTAAGCATCACAACCCCACCGTAGCCAGTATGAATCCCGCGATCGAGAGAACCAAAACGATAGACCAGAAGAAACGCAGAGCCTGGTCTATCCGCAGCCGGGGATTCGTGTTCTTGATAAGGATTATCAAAACGATTATCGCCACGGGCTTAAGCCAACCCAGGATGTGGTACCAGCCCTCGCGTGGGGAACGGAACCCGCCCCAGAAAAATACGGTAAGGAAAATGCTTACCGTAAAGTAAAGCATCGCCTTGGTGAGTTTTAAAACAGCCAGCACAGGACCCGAATACTCCAGTGTGATGCCGCCCATGATTTCCTGTTCCGCCTCGGCTATATCAAATGGAACAAACCCCAGCTTGGCCTGCATGCATAGAAACGCCGAGACGAAGGCGAGGGCTCCTGAAGCTGAATAAAGGAAGGGGTGATTGGTCCATTGCCACTGCAGCAGGTCCCCTATCTTCAAAAGCCCGCCTGACTTGACTATGATCGTGGCCAGAGCAAAGAGCAGCGGCAGCTCATAGGCAAGATAAAGGCTCATCTCACGCGAGGCACCAAGCGCGGAGATCGGGTTGGAGGAGGAAGAAGCACCAAGGATCAGAACAATCGGCACGAACGCAAAGAGGTAGAGAACGACTATCAAATCACCTGCAAACGCCTGCCCGGGAAAAAAATTGGAAACAAGAAGCACGGTGGACAGCACACTGACCGAGGCAAGCCCTATAAGCGGCGCGCCAAGAAAAATAGAACGCGGCGCACCCTCCGGCACAAAGGTATCTTTACCTAAAAGCTTGAAGAAATCGTAAAACGGCTGAAGCAGAGGCGGGCCGACCCTGAACTGCATGCGGGCGGTCACCTTGCGGTCAACCCAGGTATAGAGAAGTCCAACCACACTGGTAAAAAGGAACCCTGGGAAGACAAGGAGATAGAAGAACACCCAGCCGACGCTCATGTTCATTGGCGTCTCCAGGATGCTGAACGGGAAATGAAGCGGTCGTTTATCGGCACCTTGGGGAGTTCGTCAACGCTTATATATTTAAGGGCGAATGAAGAACAACTGGCCACACATCTTGGGCCTTCCTCCCGCTCCAGGCAGTAGTCACACTTGATGGCGATGTGCCTTAAAAGATGCTGTTGGATAACCCCGAAGGGACATGCAAAGGTGCAGGACTGGCACCCGATGCAAAGGAAGGGACGATGAACAACTACTCCGGTTTTCTCATCTTTTATAAGGGCGTCCGTAGGACAGGAGGCTACGCACAAAGGCTCCTCGCAGTGACGGCAGGCAGAGGGAAGACTGGCTTCTCCCGCTATATACCCGTGACGGATACGCGGCTCACCGTGGTGGGACTGCATACAGGCCGCCCTGCAGCTTTCGCAACCGCAGCATAGATCAAGATCAAGGACTATTACTTTTTCCATATCCTGCTCCATGAAGGCTTAAGCAGACCCTCGCCGGTTGCCGAATCCGTGCCCAGCTCAAACAGCGCAAGAGAGGGTTGATGGTTCATGCTGACGACCGCAACCCCGGAAGGTATACCTCGTCGAATCCTCGTGCTTAACCCTGCTTCACCCTGTTCGGTCTCAATCCCGACCTCTTCCTTATCCTTAACCCCAAGCGATGATGCATCTTCAGGGCTAAGCTTGACCCAATCCTCTTCTTCAAAGATAGAAAGGAAGCCGATCGCTGACTGGGTCCCTAAAAGGAGATACTCCCTACCCCTTCTTCGCTTTGCCTTGTAAGATAAAAACGCCTCGGCACGTTCATCAATCGCAGCCTCATCCAACGCTTCATGATTCCCAACTCGGAACTCTACCGGCTTCATCGGACCACCCAGGCGCTTTATATACTCTCCTGCGGGCAGGCTGCCGGAAAGTGCGGGGAGTTCACCGGTAAGTTTTGCTTCACCGAAAAGGGTTAGGATACTGCCCTGCTTTTCGATCTCCGCGGCCATCGGCAGAACGAGCTCCAACTCAAACCGCCCGTCCGGGATAAAAAGGGCACCGGCGGCCACGAACTCGGCCTTACGAAGAACCGGCTTAAGTTGGGGATGATTCCACGGGAAGTAAGCGCCAAAACTCACCACCGCCTTGATGCGTCCTCCCATGAGCATGGGAAGATAGGAGTAGAAGGAACTCCTAACCCTACCGGGCACCCGGTGCCCAAGAGGAAGATACCTCATCTGCTCAAGCGTCTGGGAAAGTTTAAGAGAGGCTGCGTGGGTAAGGAATGGATCAAAGCTACGCCCACGCGCCGGCGCATTCACAAGAATCCCATCCTTGTTGCGGATCATCGAAGCAACCGCCTCAAAACTCGAGGCCTCAACCCCACACACCTCGGCAATAGAGTCAAGATTAACCTTATCGCTCGCAATATGTTTGTATAGCCCATATAAAAACAGCCCCTCGTAACCGGGTCTTACCTGCACGAACCTGTGGGCAAAGTGCGAGGTGTTGGTCTCGAACGCATCTACCACTATGTAGCGAAACTCACGGTTATCACCCTTTGCCTTAGCGATATAGCCCGAGATGACCGAGTCCTGACCAAAGGCATCACCCACAATGAAGGCATACTCACCGGTGGTGATCTTCTCTACAGAAGTTGCCGGCAACTTGCCGTACAGGAACGCCGACTCCGGACCGAACGTTACGTAAGCCAGATTCTCGTAACCAGCTCCGTGGGTCCATGCCGCAAGGAGGTCAACCTCCTCACAGGTAAGCGAGGCGTCGTAAACCACAAGCACCTCTTCAGGCTTAAAGTCAGTAAGCCTTTGACGAAGATACTCTATCGCCTCGGCCAACGAGGTCTGCTTGCCCTTTATAACCGGATGATAGAGTCGCTTGCGGTGATTCGCTATCTCGGCAGCCGCGTTTCCTTTAGCACAAAGCCTGCCCTCGTTGCGTGAATCGGAAACGTAATCCACTCCCCGGATATCCCTTCCATTGACCTCGAACCCCAACTCGCAGCCCAGGTTACAGAATGGACATACGGTGCGAGGGATTTTACTCATACGAACGCATCCTCCAGATGCTTGATACGATCCCAGGTAATAACAGGACCGTCCTTGCAGCAGAAAAGCTCTCCCAGCCGACAGTGACCGCACTTGCCGAACCCGCACGACATGTTCTTTTCCATCGAGAGATAGATGTCCTCATCCGCGAACCCCAGCTCAAGGAGCCTTTTGGTGGTAAACTTCATCATGATAGGCGGTCCGCAGGCAACGGCAAGGCCGTCCTTGGGTTTGAAGGGAAGCCCGTCCAAAAGCACGGTCACAACACCCACCTTCTCCTTCCAGTTCTTGTCCCCCACGTCCACGCTGCGGCGTATCTCCACATTCTTGATCTTATCCCACTCCTTGAACATACGGTCGTAGACCACATCCCTGGAGGTTCGGGCCCCATAGTAAAGATGAATCTTCTTGTATGCGGAGACGTTGTGAAGGAGCGCCAGGAAGAGCGATCTCAGCGGCGCGAGCCCAACGCCGCCACCCACTATAAGCACGTGACGGCCATCATAGCGGTCTATATCATAAGGCACGCCATATGGACCTCTGATAGCCAGGGTGTCGCCAGGGCGCAGGTCAAAAAGCTTCGAGGTGACACGCCCGACCTTCATTATCGTAACCTCCAGACTCTCCTCCTCGTAAGGAGAGGACGAGGGTGTAAAGGGTGCCTCCCCAACCCCGGGGGCCGTTAGCTCGATAAACTGACCTGCGTGAAACGAAAGCGCAGGTTTTGGTTCCAATACGAACGTCCGGATGGTCGGGGTCTCGACGATAACTTCCTTGATGTTAGCCTGACGAGATTCGTAAGGATTCATAGCGCCCTGAGGACCTTTCTGATGTCGATCTTCCCGGTGCAGCCGGCAATGCAGCGCCCGCAGCCGGTACAGGCATAAACCTTGAAGTTGCGAGGGAACGCCATGAATTTGCACTCGAAACGGTTACGCAGCCGGTGAGAAAAATGCGCAAGCGGGTTCATGCCACCGCCCACCCTGCCATAGGCGGCGTGGTAGCACCAGTCAAGCACCTTGATACGTTCAACCCCCTTACCAACAGGAATGTCATAAAGCAGGAAGCAGTAGCACGTCGGGCAGATCCGCTCGCAGGCCTGACAGTCAACACAGTTGGCCATGGCCTTGGCCCAGAATCCGGTATCAAGCTGATGCTCAATCCGATCCGGAAGGTCCGGGGCAAACTCCTCGGGGTTGATCTTGGCAAGTTTGCGTTCGGCGTCGGCACGATGTTTGTCGCGTTTCTTGATCTCTTTTTTATCTACCTCAGTGAGAACATCCCCCATCTTCTCCACAATCTCATCACCCTTTGCGGAAAGCACATCAACTATTATCCCTTCCTCGCCGAAGGAAAGGTTGAGGTCTCCGCCCCAGGCAGAGTAAGGTTTGCCGCCGATCCGCAGGCAGAAGCAGGTATCTGCAGGTTCAGGGCAATCCACTGTAACCACGAGATACTTCTCCCGGCGCTCCTTGTAGAATGGGTCCTCGAGCACGCCCTTAAGGTAGACGTTATCCTGAATCTCAATGAGCGAGCGGATATCGCAGTCCTTCGCGCCCACTATCACCTTTGGTTTGATGTCCTTGGAGAAAAGCTGCGGGAAGCTTGCCACCCGCTCGCGTGAGCCTAAGAAAAACTCCTTCAAAGGTTCTACAGGACGAATCATCTTGAGTGCTTGGTAAAGTTCCTCTGCTGGAATCTCCTCATCGCGCCAGACCTCATATGTAGCGTGACGTTCAAGCACACGTGGATAATAGGTTTCGCCGTATTTTGCCAACCGGGTATAGAACGCAGGAATTGAGGCTAGGGGTAAAAAAAGAGACCTCATTGCTGCGAACTATACACAGAAATCAGGGCTTGTCAAGTTATTTAAACCCCAATTGAGTGGTATGGGCAAGGCATGCCGTGCCCATATATTCTAAAACAAGAAAGAAAGCTGTCCAGGGATTATCACTCCGGCAGGTACTTCTCAGACGATTTGTTGGCGCGGCGGATGAACGAGGGGGCTTTGCACCAGTTTTTAGCAACCTTGATGTGAAGTTCAGTAAGATTGGTCGACCTCGAGGTCGGCTCCTGTTTCATCTTGAGTGTGAAGTTAAACCCGCTCAGAAGTTGTACACAAAATCCACGTAGGGTATACCAGGGAAAATGGGTATATCCTCCTCAATCACAGGCAAGGGGACTATGAAACCAATATCCACACTTATCTGTTCTCCAAACAGCCGCGCTCCGTAGGAGAAAAGAACCGGTATCCCCTCCTCTATCTCGGGGATAATCCAGTTCTCGCTAACCAATGAGACGCGCCGTGCGAATCTCCACTCACCGCCTACCATGAACATGGGTAGATCCATCCCTGAATACTCAAAATTCCATTGATTCGTGGTAGAATCCTTGTAAGAATCAGTGGTAAATCCGTACCCGGTGCCAGCGGTAACGTTTGCGTCCAGGGTTCCGTACGTGGCGGTGGTGTAGGCTATGCCTGCTCCAATTATTTGATCCTCCTCGAACGAAGGAAGTTTAACCAGTAACACCCCGCCGCACCAGGCGAACTTCTCTCTCTGGATGATTCCCACTCTGGGCATGATGTACAAAGCTTGCTTGTAAAACTCGATGAAAGGAACAAGGCTAAATCCCCCTCCGATCCCGAACCAATCGGTCACTCCGTACGCAGCCATTGGAGCCAGCACGTAGTAGTCGGCAAAATAGCCACTGCCTCGCTTTTGCATACGGCCGGTAGGCGAGAAGAACAGACGGGTGGCGTTGGGATTGGGGAACCAGTACTTACCGTCTTTCAAGGCATCCTTGGGGATTTCTTCAATCGAACTGATATCCGAGATGGGTATCCTAAGCATTCCCATGTAGGTTTCGAAATCGACCTCCAACGAGTCGATCTCAACGATTCTGCCAATCACAGTCGCCCCGGTAGAGGTCTGTATGATCTGAACGTTATCGGTATCGGGTATCCGCAGATTATCCGAGCTATCCTGGGATTGCCGGGCATAGACACTTGAAAGGCAAATCAGTAAGACGATAGGAATCAACCAGCTCTTCACTCCGCCCCCTTTAGGTTTCACTAAGGTTTTCATTACACTCTCCTTGATGTACTTACATGAACAAAAGGTTTTGGTTTCCAGCATCATTCACTATACCCAGCTGTACGATTGTGTCAAGGTGTAGGGGCACGGCACAGTGTGCCCCTTGAGATGCGTAGCATTTCATAGGGTATGCCTTACCTTACATTCTAAAAAAGTAGCGCGAGTCTTTAGACTCGCCAACAAAAAAAGCAAACCTGAGACCCGAAGGCACGCTGAGGTTCGCGCTACGGCCTAAATCCCTTCTTCGGAAGATTTTTCTCGTAATTGCGTTTCTTCAGTTTTTCAGCCTTGGAACTCTTTTCATCTATTCCGAAATAAACCCATAACCACCGCTGTCGATAAGAACCATCATCGTCATCTGCAAGAATTCTATACACAAGAGGCCAAGCTATTTCTCCATCTTCGCGGAACCTCGCTAAATTAGTATCCGGCATACTCAACTTAAATGTCGCCACATCCTGAAAATTTCCAGCAGCATAGATGCTCCCGAAAGGAATCTCAAAAACTACACTTCCACCAAAGGCATTGTCTAAATCTGGCCTTCTCCTTATAGGATCTACACCACTCTTCCCGCGTTTCACCAATTGTAAAATACTATCATCAACTTTCAGAAAGAAAGGGATAGCTAATAATACTTTCCCTCCAACTGAAGCTATAGGACCTGAGTTGACAACCCCGAAAGTAAAAGTTTGTTTTTTAGCTATCTCCTCTCTGCTTAAAAACAAAGAGTAAGAATAGTAAGTCGAAATGGCATCTTCACGAATAAAAGCCAACGAGAGAAAGGGCCTTTTTTGCATTTCTTTAAGTTGGCTAACTCCTACCCAAACGGCAATCCCAAGGGCAGCCAATCCCGTAAATATTGTCATTATCTGAACAATTGGCTTCCACCAAGGACGCTCGGACAAATGTTTCTTCGCCATCACCCCATGCTATTCAAACCAACATCTTTGTCAAGTGGATTCTTAAGGTATGTTACGGGTGTTAGGGATGTTACGGGCGTTACGGGTGTTACGGGTCGGGCAGATAGGACTGCGGCGGTTTGGTGGCGCGGCGTACGAACGAGGAGTCCTTGCGCCAGTTCTTTGCAACCTTTACCCGAAGCTCAAGGAAGACAGAGCGACCGGAGAGCGCCTCGATCTTTTTGCGTGCCCTCGTACCCATCCGTTTGATTGCCTCTCCCCCGCGCCCCAGGATAATCGGCTTTTGGGATTCGCGCTCGACGTAAAGTATAGCCTGTATCAAATCCTTGCGTCCTTCCTGCTCCTTGTACTCGGTGATTTCCACAAAGACCGAGTAAGGTATCTCCTCGCCGTAAAGCTCGAATAAAGACTCACGTAAAGCCTCGGCGGCAAAGAACCGCATCGGATAGATGGTGATCTCCGCCTCTGGATAGTATGGTTCACCACGAGGTGCTGCCTTAAAGAGTCCTTTGAGAAGCTCGCTCAAGCCCTCGCCTTTAAGTGCTGAGATCGGGTAGACCTCGTCCAATTCCAGGCTCAGGTAGCGGTCGATGAATGGAAGCAGGGTTAGTTTATCTTTGATGAGATCAACTTTGTTTATGACCAGCAGTACCGGCTTGTCTATCGATTTTATGAAGGATACAAACTCGTCATCCGGCTTATAGCGCGGCTCAACCATTAAAAGCACCAGATCGGCATCGCCAAGGGCCGAGGAGATCTGGGTCTGCATGAACTCGTAGACCGCACCCTTGCGCTGGAGGAGTCCGGGGGTGTCGAGAAAAACAAGCTGACCTTGGGGTGCGGTAAGGATGCCTAAAACGTTCCGTGAGGTGGTCTGCGGTCTGCGTGATACCGCAGAGAGGTGCGTACCCATATAGGCGTTGAGAAGGGTTGATTTGCCTACGTTGGGCGGGCCGACGATGGCCACGAATCCTGACTTAGTCAATATCTACCTCCACAAGACGGGCATCTGCGGTGAACAAGAGCGAACAGCGATCCACCGGTTTCTTATATATAGCCTCCGCTGCCCTGGCATAGAGCTTGAGCTGATCTTTGAACTTTTCGATACCCTCCACCTCGGACGGGAACGACTTGTAGTCTATTATATCAAGGCCTTCGGGTTTAATTAACACCCTGTCTATGCGTCCGGTGATCGTTTCATCGCCCTCGCGGAGCACAAAGCCGACCTCGCTTGCGGCATCCTTCCGGGGCAAAACGATTCGCTTCAGAAACCCCGACTCACGAAGCGCGGCGATGTGTTCTGCGACCCCTCTTTGATAACCGTCGACCCTTGAAGGTGCAAGATCAAAGTAAAGCACAAGCGAACGCACCGTCTGTTCGATAGAGCCAGCCTCGTCGGTAATTAAGCCTTTAGAAAGTCTATCAAGCACGGCATGGACAATCTCACCGAAGTGTCGCAGGCCCTTGCTCTGGTGATAGCTAAACTCCAGTTCGTCGCTCACCCTTTTGAACCTTCGTTTTCTCACAGACCAGCCTCGCCCAAGGATAGTTGCAAGCTTCACTTTGGATTCTTCGGCAGCTTCAATCACCTCCTCTTCTGCTACCGGTTCCCTGACCTCCATAATCACTCCTTTGGGGGCATCAGGCAGCTCGAGATTACCCATCACCTCACGTATACCCAAACCCTGCTCAAGATAGCCAAGCCATCCTGAGGCCTTGCCGCCCCATGCACCTGAGCAGAAGAGTGCATCGCGTGCGCGCGTGCAGGCAACGTAGAAGAGCCGCTTCTGCTCGGCTACCTGTTTTTGCTGCCACAACAACCGTTCCGGATGTTGGCTATAGGCCGAGTCGGTAAAGGTCAGGATAACCCTCTCGGCTTCTTCTCTCACGGCCAGAGGATCGGCCCTGCGGGTGTCCTCGTCCATTCCTGCAATGAAGACCACGTTCGAATCAAGCCCCTTGGCCGCGTGGACGGTCATGATTTTTACAGCATCCATACCCTCGGTCGAGACGTTGGCTTTTGGCTCCTCCTCACGGGTGCTCATGCGCTCAAGCCTCTCGGCAATCTTGAACATTGAAAGTCCCTCCGAGTCGAACTCCTCAAGGAGCCTTAAGAACTTGCGGATGTTTTCCGCCTCCTGGCGGTCGGCGAACCAGGACCACAGTCTGCGCGCGCGAATTATGCGCTCCAGCAGAACGGAAGAAGGCAGAGTATCAACGTCTTTCATGGCTTTCTTCAACCAGATCGCCGATCTTCGTAACTGTTTTAAGGAGAAAACCTTTTCCCAGAGGCTGTCACCCTTCTCAAGGAAGGCAATTTCGAGTATCTCGGCCTCCGAAAGCACGCAAAGTGGGGAACGAAGGATACCGTAGAGTGCCGTGTCTTCATTGGGATTGGCAAGGAAACGAATCAGCTGTCGCAGAAGCACCACCTCAGGCGATGCGTGGAAGCCTGTCCCTCGTACCACCACAAAGGGGATGCCGCGGCGGCGAAAGGCCTCCTCGTATCTGAAAAGATGGGTTCTGCGGCGCAGGAGGATAGTTATATCTTCATATCTACATGGACGTTCGATTTCTTTATCGTCTTCGTGCTCGAAAACAGGCAGAGTGCCTACGATTTCCTTGATGCGCGCTGCAACGACCTCGGCCTCCGCCTGCTTCTTCTCGGCCATGCTCGACTTCTCCTCGACCCTGGCAAGCAGTATCTCCACGTGCCCCTTTTTGCCTGGATTACGCATTGCACGGAACTCCTCGTATGAGGTCTGCCAGTCTTGATCCCCGCCCTGCATCAATTTTGAGAAAAGGAAGTTGACGAAATCAACGATTAGAGGCAGGCTGCGGTAGTTTTCTCGCACCACCACCTCCTCGAATCCGGCCTCGATCCAGGTCTGGAGCTCTCTTGCCGCGCGGTTGAACACCTCAACGTTAGCGCCCCGGAAGAGGTAGATGGACTGGCGCACGTCACCTACGAGGAAGATGGTTGGGAGCTTACCCAGTTCATGTTTGGCGCCGAAACCTGAACGCCACTCCTCGATGAGCTTGGTAACGATTGCCCACTGCAGCCCGTTGGTATCCTGGAACTCGTCAACCAGGATATGATCGGTCTGCTCGTCGAAACTCTCCAGGACATTCGACCAGTTTGGGGATTTATAAAGAACCTGGTAGAGTTTGTACTCCAGATCCCCGAAATCCAGAACGCGTTCGGTGCGTTTTCTTTCCTCGTAGCGTTCGGCAAGGTGGCGAAAGACATACAAAAAACCCCTGGTCTGAACAGCCGCGTGCCAGCGCCAGAAGGTTTCGTGATAACCGATGAAGGCCTTGGCTCTCTCATGGAACGCCTCACGCTCAGGCTCGCTTTTGGGGAGACGCTTACGGAGCGTCCCGCTGGTAGTAAGGAAGTAGGGAGAAACCCGATCGAGCAGAAACCGCATGGCCATCAGATGCCCTCGTTCGTCTGAAGGTTGTGGTACGTCAACAAAGCCCATCGCCTGCCAGAACCCATCGCCCCAGACCCTCCTCAGACTCTCCCATGCCTGCTCGTATTCCTCTCTGAGATCGTCGGGTGTGGCATCAAGTGAAAGATAGGACTGAGGGATATGCCGCAAGAGCAGACGGATCTTGCGCTGCAGCCTGCTCCAGCCCTCGGTAAGGGTGAGGTGACGCACCCAGAGTGCGGCTTCGTTGTCGAGCGAGCCCAATTCGACCAGCCCCTCGCGAATCACCTCCTCGCGCATAAGCTCGGCTTCGATAGCGTCAAGCACGGAAAAATCGGGCGCAAGATTAAGCTCGAACGCGAAACGTTCCAGCACAGATCGTGCAAATGCGTGAACGGTGGAGATGCGGAAGCGGGAGAGCCTGGGTTGAATCTTTTTATGAAGATCTGGCAGACGCTCTCGCAAAATACTAAGTACGCGTTCCTTCATCTCCGCGGCCGCCTTCTCGGTGAATGTAATCGCAAGGATTCGTTCGGGCGCGACACCTGATTCCAGTAAAGCCACGTAGCGCTCGGCCAGCTTCTGGGTCTTGCCCGAACCGGCAGGAGAGGAGACCACCAGACTCCGTTTCACATCAAGGTGGGAGGCCTTGAGACGGCGTCCGGCAGACCCTTTAGGATTACCTCTGGCAGAACTCATTGTACTCACAGTACCTGCAGGTTTGGGATTTTGCGGCCTCGAAGAGCCCTTCACGGATCCCGCTGACCGCATCGGATGCAAAGCCAACGGCGGCGCGCATCGCTTCGCGAGGTTGAGTTATCTGCACCAGCTTGGAGTCAAGGAAGGAGTAAATGCCGAAGGAATCGACCTCGGCTTTCTCTAACCGACGAATCATCTCAGAATAAAGCGGAAGCTGAATGCTTTCGCCTTTGGCTATCTTACGCTTGAAATACTGCTCCTTGCCTGTTTTATAGTCAAGTACCCTTGCGCAATTACCCCGCCAGTCCACCCTGTCTACCCGTCCGCGCAACCTGAATCCTTCTTTCTCGAATGAGAGTTCAAGGTCGCGCTCAAGCCAGCCCGGATCAACACGCCAGCTTCCCTCGGCACGCGCCAGCTCCTGATCGCGGAACCAGTCCTTGCGTGCCTTAACCCAGTCCTGGATCCAAAGCCTGAGGAAGGGGTTGAATCTGCGCCTCTCAAGTTCAGTAACCAAGAGATCCAACAACTTTTCGTCTATACGTTCAGAATCTGGCTGCTCCTTGAACAAACGCTCGAGTAAGGAATGCAAGACGGTTCCCAGAAGCCTGCCCTCGGGTTCGGCGGTAGGTTCCTCTACGGGTTCGAGCCCGAGCACCGCACGAAGGTAGTAGCGATAGGGACAGTTGCGATAGACCTCAAGCCGGGTGACCTTAAAGGGATGCTTGGGACCGAAGTGGGCGTTTATGAGTTCAAGGGAGCCTGAATCGGTGAAGGTAACGCCTTTCTGCGACCCGCCACGATTCAACGGGGTAAGTATCTGAAGCTCATCTTCGCAGTAGAATGTCGGGTCATTGATCTCTGGACTTTCTTCCCATTCGGCCAGCAAGACGCTGGGCAGAAGCGGCCGATCGGCCTGTATCGAGGGTGCGGATAAAAACACATGCTCGCGCGGCATAGCCAGAAGCCGACGGAACTCGAACTCGGCGTTGGCAAACTCGTCCTCAACCGTTGGCAAACCCAAAGCCTGGTGCATACGCTCGGGCAAGAGGAGATCCCTATAGGGGTGCTTTGGGAACTCGCCGTCCACCAGTCCGCCGACAAAGAGGTAGGAAGCGTCCAGCCAGCGACTCTCCACCAACGGCATGACGCGAATCACATCCGCCTCAGACTCATTCCCCGGTGGAGAAATCTCCATGTGCAGAAGGATCTCCAGGGTCTCGCGGGCAAAGCGCGGGCTGACCTTTGCCTCACCAGCCAACTCGGTCATTCGGACAAGCTTCTCCAAAATTTCTTCAAACCCCTGCCGAAGCCCTTCATCTGCCTTCCAGCCGAGCCAGGAAAGTACCGATCTGAGCCTTCCCGTAAACCCATCTGCAGAGGCAGGACGAGTAAACGCCTTCAGCTTCTTGATAAACTTGGCGATAAAAATGCGTATTTTCTTGGAGATCGGGCCGGCATGAGGATGATCCCTTAGCCTCCATGGGACGTCGGACAGGAACCAACCGGTCCAGGCGGCCTCGCCTGAGATTATACCCTCCTCGCGCGATAAAACGTCAACCCAGCGGCGAACGGATTTCGGTATCTTATTGAACGCCGGGGACAAAAGCAGTCCAACCACGTCGCGGCGGCGAAACCCCTGTTCTGCGGTGTATAAGAGATCAAGAACCGCTCTGATTGCAGGAAAGCTTTCCAACCGTGGACGAAGTGAGACGCGGGGTTTGAGTCCGTATCGCCCAAAGATCCGTTCAACGATTGGCCGGTAGATTTCAAGTGCGGGAAAAACAACCACGATCTCATCCGCATAGACCCCCTTCTCGGCCAACGCACAGATGTGTCTGGCGATCGCAACCACTTCGTCCTCACGCGAGGGGAAGCGATGCCAGAAGGATTGAGGTCCAGGCGCAGGTTCCGGGGTGGAGCGTTGAACGAGGTTGTATCTCGTGAAGAACCTCTCCCCTTTTAAGGCAAGCGGATCTGCAGGAACGATCACAACCGCTTCAGGGATGTGGTTCAGGATTGTATCGAAGAGATTCTGCTCGGCCGCCCAGGGCTCGAAATAGCCCTCGATTATAAGAAGCCGGTGAGGAAGCAAGTGGACATGCGAAATCGCCTCAGCCAGAAGCCCCTCGTGGTCAACAAGGTCTTGGCGAGCCAGGTGCCTGTCGTAGTGCTCAAGAAGCTCAATCGCCTGTTTTAAGCGCCTGGCGGTATCCGGATCGAATATCTCCTCCTGCGCGCGATCAGGTATCATTGACCAGTCATGAGGTTGGTGCCGCTTCAACTCGGCGTAGAGTGTTGAGAGAAGTCCAAGATGTTCCTCGCGGAAGAGAAGTTTCTCTCCCTCGCGGATAAGCTTTAAGAGGATGAACCGGCGGTCGCGTTCGTCAACGATCCCTTTTTGTGATCCGGTAAGCACAAGTTCCCTGGCAAGGGTTTGCAGATCAAGAGAGGTCGGGGTCTGCAGGACATCGCTTTGATATAAGGAAAGTATCTCGAAAAAAGCCGCCCTTGCCCTGCGCTTATTCGGAGTAAGGTAGAGGATCTCTTCCGGACGAAACCGTTCGGCTATCTTGAGGTTTTGAAGCAGCTTGCGTGTAAACCCAGGCGAGCAAAGCGGCCTACGCACCAGCAGTCGAAGGGGCTTTGAAGACATCACCTCAGTTTAATCGAGAGAAGGAATAAGTCAATCTCAGGATCCTCCTCCACTTTTAGAAATCAGTGTAGCACCACCACCTTGCCTGTAGCGCTGCCTGACTCAGCCTCCACCCTGGCGAAGTAGACGCCTTCACCCCACGAGATCACTTCTTGCTCTCGCGGGGACCCCGAAAACGGAATCCCGTTAGCGTATCACCACGACTTTTGTACGTGCAGAGTAACCTTTGATTGAAACCCGTGCGAAATACACCCCGGAGGGGAAGGAGGAGGGCGGGGAGGGCGTCCAGATGCCCTTGCCTTTTATGGTTCCCTGGAGGATTCTTCGTCCGTCCACAGAGTAGAGGGTAAG
>DAOVCF010000126.1 GCA_030670165.1 Candidatus Stahliibacteriota bacterium
TGAAACAAACCCTTATCGGCCTGAATCAGGCGATAGGTTTCCTTTCAGGATACGCACAGAAGCGCAAGGGCGGACTTCTTGCAGGCAAGCCTTCACTTCCTGCAGAAGAGTTCCGGCGCCGGGTGGAGGAACTCGACATCCCCCGCAAGCTTGTCCAGATAAACCAACTCAGTGAAGCGGCTTCAAAACTGGATACGGAAGAACGCCGAATCAAGGGCGAACTTGAACTTCTTGCCCCCTGGATATCCTTGAAACATCCACCAGCCGAATATATAAAACTGAAACAAGCGGATGCTCGTTTCGTGTTCCTATCCAGCAAGGAAGAGAAAGAAGCGTTCGTCAAATCTATCGAATCTTTAACCACAAACTACGAGACCGTAAAGCGGGAGGGCGAGACCGAGTACGCGGTGATGCTCTTCCCGACCAGCGAAGAAGAAGCCGTCGAGGATGCACTCAAGGCAGCCCGCGTAAAGACGATTCAGCTTTCAGGGTTCGCAAAACCCCCAGCCGAGGAAATCAAAGTAAGAAGAAAACTTCTGGCAAAGACAGGCTCGGATAGGGAAAAATCGACATCCCAGGCTCGCAAGATGAGCGACGAACTCTTAGGATTCCAGACGGCACTTGACTTTTACTCAAACGAGGGATTGATGCGCGAGCAGCACGAAAAGATGCTTGCTACCGAGAAGGCAAGGTTCATCGAGGGATGGATACGCAGTTCGGATCGCAAGAGACTTGAAGAGATCGTAGCCGGGTTCGAGGCAAGCGAGGTTCGCAGCATCAAGCCGAGGAAGGGTGAACGGATGCCCGTGGCCCTTCGCAATCCGCCCTGGATCAAGCCCTTTGAGATGATCCTAAACATGTACGGCACCCCTGACGGACGCGAAGCCGATCCTACGCCGCTCATGGCGCCTTTCTTCGCACTCTTCTTTGCTCTGTGCATTAGCGACGCAGGATACGGCCTGGTGATCACAGCGGTAACCGCCTGGCTAATCTGGGGCAAAAAGATTCGAAACAATCTTATCTGGATCCTCTTCTACGGAGGGGTTCTTACCATATTCACCGGTGCGGCCATGGGCTCGTGGTTCGGAGACATGCCTCAGATGCTTGCAATCCCATGGCTTGTGGACGTCCGCAACGCGCTTACCTGGTTCGATCCCTTAAAGAACCCAATGCCCTTCTTCTACATCTCGCTTGGGATCGGCTACTTCCAGATGATGTTCGGTATGGCGATTGACGTAATAGACGGGTTTCGAACCGGTGAATACGGATCGGCGCTGTTTGAGACGTTACCATGGTTCCTTATCTATCTGGGGATACCGCTGATTCTAGCAACCACAAATCTCTTCGGCTCCACTCTCCTGCCACGGTTCCTGTTTACCCCGATATTGATAGTAATCCTTGCCAGTCTCGCCGTCTCTTTAGTGCTTTACAATCGTCCCGGCCCGACCTCGGTAACCAGCGCCATCCTCCTGTGGGCGACCACGACCACCGCCCTTCTTGCCGGCGCAAAGGCTGCAGGACTGCTGCAGCTTCCAGGCATCATCGTCAAGGCCATGCTACTCGGAGCCGTCGCTACGCTCTGGCTATACACGGTTTTCAAGGGATTCTCAGAGAAAACCTTAAAGCCTTTTGGGATAGCCCTGGGTGTGCTTGGACTGGCTTCAGCACTGATCTATGTAAGCGGGGCATTCGCTCCCAACCTGTTCATGATAGCGGTACTCGTGCTTAATCTGGTGTTTACGCTTTCGGTGCTTAAGGGCTGGGCCGGACGCATCGTATGGGGCGCTTACAGCGTCTACTCCAACATAACCGGAGTGCTGGGGATCATTCTCTCCTACGTCCGTCTGATGGCCCTGGGCATGGTCACCGCCGGGATCGCAATGGCCTTCAACCAGATCGCCTGGATGCTCAGGGGAATCCCGGTGGTATCTGTTATATTGATGCTCATCGTGCTCGTAATCGGTCACGCCTACAACCTGGCGATGAGTAGTTTGAGCGGGTTTGTGCACACCCTTCGTCTGCAGTACGTGGAGTATTTCCCCCGCTTCTTTACAGGCGGCGGGCTGAGGTTTGAACCGTTCGGATTGAAAACGCAATACGTAAACGTTACAAGGAGGAAATAGATGGGTCTTACATACGGGATTTTGGGAGCCGCAATGGCGGCACTCTTTGCAGGGATCGGTTCGGCTATAGGAATAGGCTACGCGGCCCGGGTGGCCAACGGTGTTCTGGCCGAGGATCCGGATAAGTTCGGTTCACTGTTCATACTTGTGGTGCTTCCGGGCACCCAGGGGTTCTACGGTTTCCTGGGAGCATTTCTCATAATCCTGCAGCTCGGACTTCTGGGCGGCACACCAAAAATCCCGACCACATGGCAAGGCCTGCAGATTCTGTTTGCAGCCCTTCCGGTCGCGTTCGCCGGCCTGCTCTCAGCTATCCATCAGGGCAAGGTCTGCGCCTCCGGTGTTGAGATGGCCGCCAAGCGCCCAAAGGATTCCACAAAAGCCGTGATATACGGAGCAATGGTCGAGACCTATGCGGTGCTCGGACTTCTCGTAACCATCTTCCTTCTGCAAGGGATCAAGCTCTAGCCCATGGCCCGCGATAAGGTAAGCGCCAAGATAGCCGCCGATGCAAGGGCACGCGCTAAAGAGATCGGGGCCGAGTTTGCCGAACGCTGCAAGAAGCTGGAAGCCGAACACGAGGAACGCAAGAAAGCCTATCGAGAAGAAACCAGGAAACTGGCTCAGACGGAGCACGGACGCATACGCCGAGAGATACTGACCGATGCAAGATTGCAAGCCCGTAAAGAGATACTCACCGCAAGGCACGAACTGATTAACAAGACCTTAGATACAGCGACACAGAAATTCACCAAATCCAAAGGCTATGCAAGCCTGCTTGCAAGAATCATTGCAGAACACGGCAGCCGAACGCGGGTACTGCTTTCTGTGAGTGACTGCAGGCGCTTTGCGAAATCGGCCTGGGCAAAGAAGGCGAATGAAGCTCCAATCCAGGGCGGCGTGATCCTGCGCACACCCCGTAAGGACCTGAATTTCAGCATAGATGCCGCGTTTGAGGCGCTGGGCGAAGAGCTTACCCTGCAAATAGCCGAGATACTCTACTCGAACGAGAAGACCCCGCCCAGGAAATCGACCAGCAAGCAGGAGAAGAAAAGGTAAACCCCAGAAAATATCCGGATCAAGAGACCCCGCCCAGGCCGGGCCTTTTGATTTACTGGATTCTTAACGCTTACCTTTCTTGCGCTTTCTGCGGAACAGCCGCCTGGAACGAAAAGCCAGGCCGGCCACGAAGGCGAAAGACAATATGGGGAAGATAATCAGGCCAGAATAGTACTGATTATTGCTTTCCGTATCGTCTCCCGCATAGATGAAAACGAGATCCGAATCTATTTCCCCCGGATCGTAGTAATAGGAACCCAACCTGGTTATAAAGTCACCTTCCTTATCGGATAAACGATCTGAGACGAGGAGAAGGTGAACTTAACCGGCTGCACGTTTATGCTGTTGTCGCGAGGGATATCCTGAACGCTGAAGGCAACGAAAACCCAGTCCCGCTGTATATAATCTCTAAATACCTCGCGAGCCTCAGCGGTGTCTGCAGAGTCGGCAATCCAGTAATCGTTTTCGGCAAGCCAGTTAAAAAGGGTATCGGGATCGTCGGCCTCGATGATTACGTATGAAAGCACCCCCACGCTTCCTTCCTCGATTATCTTAACGCCGTGACCGTCGTAGATTACACCGCATCCAAAGCCTCCGTAAGTGGACCTGCACATCTCCTCGATCTGTTCGAAAACCGCGATCGTGTCTTCTTCAATCGCAGGCTTGGAAGGGAATGGAACTATCCATCCGAAGGAGCCCGCGTCGCTTGCAACATTGATCAGAAGGTGCAGAATCTCCTGGCTTCCTCCATACTCGATTATCGCGTACTGGTAAGGTTCTCCGACATAAATCCCCGAGGGAGGAAAGATGCCTCCATCCGCCCAAAGCGTCACTGCGAACACACTGACCAACGAAAGAATCAAAACCCGTTTCATAACCTCTCATTGGTTGATTTTACCTGACAATACTCAGAAACACCCTGCCTGTCAAGTCATCGCATTGCCTCATCAAAAATCCACCTGACCGAAGGATGACGCTTGCGGAATAACTTGAGTAATTGCCTCACGTAAAAATCCACATGAACGTGGATCAGAGTATGATCGTTTTCATTAAGAACAAGAAAAGGAGACGGTCATATGGCATTGACATTACAAGCGAGGAAAGCCGTGACTAAAGAGACTTTCAAGCGCTACCAGAAAGCTCCTAAGAAGGAGAAGACGAGGATGCTTGATGAGTTTGTGGTCTTGACCGGCTACACACGACACCATGCCTTATGGGTTTTGAGAACCTGGGAGAAGCGTAGGCTCCCAAAGCGCACCAGATTGAGACCCCGTATCTACGACCGCAAGGTGTTTGAGGTGGATATCGAGACCAGGGATAAACTGGTTAGGATAAGCGCGGCGACCATAGACAGACTACTTGCGCCGGAGAGAAAGAAGTACAATACAAAGCCCAGATTGAGGTCTGAGAGTTCGCTTCTTAACCGGATACCCCTAAAGACCTTCTCTGAGTGGGACAGAACTAAACCTGGTCATCTACAGGTAGATCTGGTGGAGCAGAGCCTGCCCCTTGAACGCTATATGCGTTCATAGGGTACAACGGCGGCGACCCGAGAGGTGAGTATGCACCCTGGTGATAACCGATCCCTTCAGTGGCTGGACAGAGATTCGTGCAGTAAAGAACAAGTTAATGTTACTTTTTGCCCAAGGCCAAAAAATCCGCAACGGAAAACAGGTAAGACCAACCTGTGAGTATCTCTCAAACAATGTAGGCCCGCTTTTGTCTCTCCAGCCTGTGCATAATTTCTTGCAGAAACCTGACGGGCGGATATAATAGAACATGAACATCTGGGACGTGATCGTTGAGGTCCTGAAGAAAAACGACTCCTACCTGCTATCAGACTATCCTTACCGAGTGCGTCCTTACCCCTGCTGCGATCCTGTTCACCTCCGCATCCTTTGGGGGATAGCGATTGGCTTCATGGTTCAGCGCTTCTACCATAAAAGCGAGCCTTTTGCCCGGTGAAAAGGGTTCTATTTGCATCCGATCTACACGCCAGGCCAGATAAGCCCGAGCGCGAGGAAATCTTCAAGTGCTTTCTCAAGAAAGAGGCTTTAAGCTGCGATAAACTGTACCTCTTGGGCGATCTGTTTGAGTTCGGCTTCGTGTTCCGAGGTCGTGTCTTACCTGCCTATGAGCCGTTGATCGAGGAGATAGCCGAACTTATAAGGAAGGGGATTAAGGTTTTTTTTCTTGCAGGCAATCACGATCTTTGGATATCGGAGTACCTGCGCAAAAGGGGGCTCAGGATCGTTCAGGATGGCGAGGTGCACGAGGTGCTTGGACGAAAGGTGCAGCTGTTCCACGGGTTACTACGTGAACCGAATTCACTCTCGCGTCTTGCCGCCCGCATCATGCAGAACCCAACCTCGGTCTGGCTCTACTCGCTTCTCCCCTACCGGCTTGGCTTCAATCTTGCACTTGAGGCCGCCCACTTAAGTCGTAAACGTCATGTAAGGTTTCCCCGCGTATTCTATAGTTCAAGTCTTAAACCCATTGATCCCAGCACCCAAATTGTTATCAGCGGGCACCACCACGAGCTCCTGCGTTTCACCTATAGGAACCGTGAATTTTACTCTCTTGGCGAGTGGTTCAGCCGCTTCACCTATCTGGAGATGACGTCTGAGGGCCTAGAACTCAAAGCCTTTGGCGTGGATACGCTCCTCTGCAAATAGCGCGAACC
>DAOVCF010000127.1 GCA_030670165.1 Candidatus Stahliibacteriota bacterium
ATCCTTGTTTCGCCTTGCCACTGGCCGAACAGCGGCACAGCAACCACGAGAAGAACCAGCGCGGCCGCGATCCCTATGACTTTCTTGGTCATTATGTTCCTCCTTACTTGGAGTTGGTTTAGTCCCCAAATTTTTCTGATCGGAAAACTGAGTTTCCCACTCACTCTCCCGATTTAGCCCGTCCTTCAGCATCACCATCTCTCTACACTAAATTTAGTCTAAATTCGGGGTTTGTCAAGCCCTTTGACGCGTCTTCGCGCTCATTTGCTCCCTGCGTTCGCCGCCCCAGATAATAAAGTAGGCGGCCCTGGGTGCCGTAACGCACGAGGGCCGCCTGAAGGTTTAATGCGTAATCCCTGTAATGATTCCTAGTGCAACACCATCACCTTGCATGTGGCGTTGAACTCAGGAGTTATCATCCTCACGAAGTAGACTCCAGATGCAACGCCTGAGGTGTTCCAGTTCATGGTGTAGGACCCTGGTCCGCGTGAACCGTCAACCAGAGTCGTCACCGCCTTGCCAGCCGCGTCGTAGACGCGAATGTTTACGTGGCTCGCTTCGCTGAGGGCGAAGTTCACGGAATGTCCGAGCACCTCAAGGCTGGTGCGCTGTGGAACCGGGGTCTCGGCAATGCTGGTGGTGTAGGTGAATGTCTTTGAAATCGGAGGAAAGCTTATGTTGCTTCCGTCTAGCGGGAACTCTGCCCAGAAGGTGATCGTGTAGGTGCCGCTTTCAATCCCCGGGACGGGGAACGTATTTTCAGTCCAGGTCTCGTTGGCCGCAAATGTATGCGAAACGGACTCTTTGTAGACCGACGCACCGGACTGGTTCGTTATCTCGCAGACCAGGTTCGTTTCGGTTTCAGCGCCTGCTTTTTCGGTGTATTTGGCGGTAGGTACAAACGACCCATTCTGCACGTCAGCCGGCAGAACGATCTCGAACGGCGTTACGTCCATGCCGACCGTGGCGTGGAAGTTCTTGTCCAGGTGGTCGTTGTCCGGGTTAATGTCGTCGGGATGCTCCAGCACGAAGAGTGCGTTGTATTCCTTGCCGCTTTCAGGCGTGAAGTCCTTGAAGCCTGTTACAAAGTTTTCGCCCGGCTCGATCGGAACGACTGAAAGCACGTCCTCGTAGACCGTTGATCCTGCAATTTCCTTTATCTTGCAGCTTATACGGGCGTGGGCCGTGCTATCGAGGTTGTTGACTACCAGTATCTCGGGCGTGAACGGCACGTTGGCCGCTTCCTCGGTCTTGGGCCTTATGATGGCCATCATTACAAGGTCAAGGCTGTCTGCACCAGGGCCGTTGCCGCCGCCGCCGGAGACGAATACACACACGTTGTCTATTGTCCAGATACCGGCGGCCCCACTGAGTTGCCAAACGTAGTTGAATCCTATCATGATGGTATCGTCTAGGTACTCCGAGATGCGTAATGACAATGGGTTGGGGTAGTCGTTTATGTAGGTGAAGGCGTTACCAGAGCCATAATCCTTGGATAAATCCGCAATGGGTCCGTCCCAAGTTGCCCCGTCATCGGTGGAAACCCAAATGTAATTGTGGAAGACTGAGTTGTCGGTCATGTAGAACATCGAGTTGAACTGGAGATCCACCGAGTCCTCGGGGTCGTAGCCGGTCAGATCTACGGAAAAGGTCTTGAGCCACTCGTTCTGATTCATAGAGTAAGAAGCATCGAACCAGGTGCAGGCACACCCGGTGCCGATGCCGGTGGTCGCATCGTAAAGAACGTCCCCAGCCTGGAAATGCCACCAGGTGGCCCTGTGTGGATAAGAGCCACCGTAGGGATAGGTGCCGTTTTGGATAATCTGGCTCCATCCTGCAGGCATCCAGTTAGGCCTGGGGGTCTCAAAGTACTCGCAGAACAGGGTGTCTACAAAGGCCGGCTTGACCCCGCCTGAGTGGGCCCAAACAGCCACGTTGTCTACATCCCACCAGTTCATGTTCCAGGTATAGCCGTCGCCGTAGAAGTTGATGACCACCTGGGATTCACCCGCGGCCCATGAGCTGATGTCTATGCTGTCCTTGGTCCAATAGACGGTGGATGCGTTGTAGTCGTAGATCACATTGGGGAAGGTGGAACCGCCGTCCGTTGAGCCCAGCCACTGGGACGTATAAGCACCGGAGTAATGGTTGTATTCGTGGTCCGCAACGATCCACACCTCGTCGCAGCCTGAGCAGTCAAGCACCGGGGAGATAAGCTCGTCAACGCCTGTTTCACTGGGATAGTACTGGATGCTTGCAATCTTGGAGCCATGGGCGTTCCGCGGGTGCCAGTCTGAGGTGCCAACCGAGCCATCGTAGTGGATTGTCCAGCCGGTCGGCGGCGAGGTGGTGCTCCAGGCGCTCTCGAAGTCCTCATCGAGCAGTTGGTTCCACTGGGCGTTTAGGGTAGGGACAAGGGCCGCGAACAGAACCAGCGCGGCCGCGATCCCTATGACTTTCTTGGTCATTATGTTCCTCCTTACTTGAAGTTGGTTTATTCTCCAAATCTTTCCAATCGGAAAACTGAGCTTTCCGCCCACTCTCCCGATTCTGCCCGTCCTTCAGCACCCCCGTCTTCCTACCTTAAATTTAGTCAAAATTCGGGGTTTGTCAAGCCCTTTGGGTTAAAACCTGTAGGGGCCGGTCTCAGACCGGCCCCTTTCCTTTTTATCTTCGATCTTTCGTCCTGGAGACGAAAGGAGGATTAGTGAAGAATCATCACCTTGCATGTGGCGTTGAACTCCGGAGTTACCATCCTCACGAAGTAGACGCCAGATGCAACGCCTGAGGTGTTCCAGTTCATGGTGTAGGACCCTGGTCCGCGTGAACCGTCAACCAGAGTCGTCACCGCCTTGCCTGCCGCGTCGTAGACGCGAAGGTTTACGTTGGTCGCGGCAGGTAGTGTGAAGCTGATCCTGCTGCCTGCAACATCCAGACTGAAGCGTTCGGCAACGGGTTCCTCAGCAATACCTGAGTATTCGAAGGTCTCCACGAGCGGCGGATTGCTGATATTGCCGCCGTGCTCCTCTGTAGCCCAGAAGGTAATCGTGTAGGCGCCGTTCTCAAGACTTTCTACCGTTGGGAACTTGATGTTCTTGGACTCTTCGGCGGCAAAGGGTTCACCTGTTACACTATCCTCGTAGACCACGGCGCGGTACTCGCCATCCTCGATCTTGCAGTGGAGTGTCGCAACCGTTAACTCTGCATCCGCATGTTCCTCGAAAGTCGCCTCTGGGTCGAATTCGTTGTACTGCTGGGGTGCAGGCGAAAGCATGACGGTCGGGGTCACGTCCATACCGGCAAAGGTGGTCCAGTGCTTATCCTTGGCGTTGTTGGTCGGGTCAATGTCGTCTGAATGCTCGATCCAGAACAGGGCAGTGTATTCCTTGTTGGCCTCAGGGGTGAAGTCGCGGAAGCCGTCCACAACGTTGTAGCCCTGCTCGAGCGGGACGCCGTTAAGCACGTCCTCGTAAACCGTCTCCCTGGTCTCGAGGTCTTTGAACCTGCATCCCATCTTGGCAGTGGCGGTGTCCAGGTTGTTGAGGATCCTGCACGCCGGCGTGAAGGATACCCCGCCCTCTTCTTCGTCGCGAGGACGGATGATCTGAACTATCTGGAGATCGAGCTCCTCGGTACCGCTGGTCTCACCGTAGATAAGCACGTTGTCTATCTGATAAAAATATGAGTAGCCTGGCGACGTCTCGTTGTACACGAAGCGTACCTGTGCATCCGTTACTCCGTCCGCGCCGAAGGCACTCAGGCTCCATACGTCGTGCTGCCAGAGCTGCGACGAGGTGTAGGAGGTGATGAGCTGCCAGGTGGAGCCGTCCCAAACCTCCAGCCGCATCTCTCTCGTAGAGGCCATATAATAGGTGCCTCTGTCGAATTCCAGCCAGATGTTGCCCCCGAGAGTGAAAGTTGGGGTAACTAGGGCATTCTCCACGCACTGCGGCCAGCCCAAGAAGTTGGTCGCATAATAGTCGTCGTTTTCAGCGCAGTTGCCGCCGCCCGATGCGGCATAGTTCATCCAGAAGCCGCCGAGGCCGTTGAGATCATTCCACTGGTCGTTGCCTGAGCCGATGGTAGTGGTCCATCCGCTGGGTGGCCAGCCGCCTTCGAAGCCCTCGTTCACTACAGTGTCTATTACGGAGGGGCCTCCGCCGGTGCCGCCCCAGACGTCTACCTTATCTACCTCATACCAGTATGCCCAGCCCGAACCGCCGTCCTCGTCGTAGCGGAAGCGGACTTGAGCGTTGGATACACCACCTGCCTGGGCGCTGATGTCTACGCTGTCCCGGGCGCCGCTCGTGTAGCCGGTAATCGAGACCTCCTTTACCTGGACCCAGCTTGAGCCGTTGAAGACGTCCACATAGGCGTGTTCGGTCCCCACAAAGTTTTCCCAGGTGTAGTTGAAGGCCAGCCGGACCTCGGAGTAGGTGCTGGCGTCAAACGCAGGCGACTGAATCGAGTTGTTGCGGATATAGACATAGCCCCAATAGTCGTCGTCGTTGCAGGCGCAGTTGCCGCCGCCGCCGGTATAGTTGGAGGTGCCTGTATAGGTGTTGGCGTACCACTGGTTTGAGCCGCCCTCCACAACTCTTGTCCAGCCCGAGGGTGGGAAGGCGCTTTCGAAGTCTTCGTGCAGCAGGCTGGTTTGGGCGTTCAGGGGCAGAACCAGGGCCGCACAAAGAACCAGCGCGGCCGCGATTCCTATGACTTTCTTGGTCATTATACTCCTCCTTCTTGGAGTTGGTTCATTCTCCAAATTTTCATAATCGGGAAACTAAACTTCCCGTCCACTCTCCCGATTTTGCCCCTCCTTCAACACCTTCGTCTCTCTACCTAAATTTAGTCGAAATCCGGGTTTTGTCAAGTCCTTTGGGTTAAAATTTGTAGGGGCCGGTCTCAGACCGGCCCCTTTCCTTTTTATCTTCGATCTTTCGTCCTGGGGACGAAAGGAGGATTAGTGAAGAACCATCACCTTGCATGTGGCGTTGAACTCAGGAGTGATCATCTGCACGAAGTAGATACCCGAAGCCACATCGTGAGTGTTCCAGTGAACAGTGTAGGAACCGGCGTTACGGGAACCGTCCGCAAGCGTTGCCACCACGTTGCCCGCCGCATCATAGACGCGCAGGGTGACGTTGGTGGTATGTCCCAGTGTGAAGCGTATCGTGGTGAAATCGGCGCAAAGATTGGGTGTTACCGCATCAAGGCTGAATCGGTCGGTCATCGGAGCCTCAGCGATTCCGGTGTAGTTGAAGGTGTCCACGAGTGGAGGGTTGCTTATGTTTGTATTGGTTTCGCCGTTTGCCCAGAATCTGATTATGTAAGTACCGGTTACAAGGTACGCTGTATCGAATACGGCCAGGAAGGTGTCGTGAGGCACAAAATCGCGAAAATCTGACGAGTCACGATAGACCCATTCTTCGGTGTCAAAATCCTGAATCCAGCAGTGCATTTTCACGTCCACCGTGTTTTTGCCTAGACGCTCGGCATAATTGGCTGTGGGCATGAACGGATTGATCTGCTCAGGGGTTTCCGGAGCAAGCATCTCATAGGGTGTTACGTCATATTCGGTTTCGTGGGTGGAGAAGTTTCTTTCCATGGTGTTATTATTGGGATTTACATCATCAGGGTGCTCAACCACGAAGAGAGCGTTGTAGTAATTATTCCTGATAGGGGTGAAGGCTGCGAATTCAACAACGGTGTAGCCCGGATTGAGGGGATAAGAGGTATGCGCGTCCTGGTAATCGACTTGCATAGTTGTAAGGTTCGTGATCTTGCAGCTTACTGTGCCGTGGGCAGCAGTGTCGAGGTTGTTGTAAATCCGGCAAGACGGTTGGAAGGGGATT
>DAOVCF010000064.1 GCA_030670165.1 Candidatus Stahliibacteriota bacterium
TGCGGTGTCCATCTCAAGACAAGGGTGGCGAATCCACGAGGTATCCGCAAGCTTTGCAGTCTTATAAGCCTCGGTAATTGGGTTGCCGTCCCGGTCAAAGAAACGAATGAAAAGATCAAGCTCTAAGTTATCGGGATTGAAGGGGTCGCCGGATGCTATGCTGTCTATCCAGGCTACGGCAAAGTGCCCGTCTGAGGCCATTGCCGCACAACAACCGTATACCTGCTGGTGGCCGGGTTGGTGGTCTGCTACCCTGAACGGCTCTACAAGAACACCACCGCACAGGGTTAAAGCTAAAAGGCTTATACTTAACATCTCGACCTCCTTTTAGTTATTAAAGTCCGATTTCGCCTCTTGTCAAGGCAGGAGGGGCAAAGCCCCTCCTGCATAAGTTGAGTTACTTACTCGGGGTATGTCCGCTGGCCTGAGCTGGTGCCGTCTCCAGTAACAGCATTGGGAGGGTTACTGCCGGTTACATCCCAGTCTGCGCTATAGGTAGGTGTGCGGGGGTTATAGTTGAAGTAGTCGTTAGCGTCATCTGTATCCCAGGTGCCCCAGAAGTCGAACAGCTTCGTCTCCCCAGAGTTATCAGAATAACCTGAACCTGACCATGAACCGCTGCCCTCATGTGTGCCGCTTGTGCCGTACTCTTTCCCGCCGGTGAACGTAGGGATGCAGACAAAGATGCTGTCATAACCAGCGGCACACACGAAAGTAAGAACGTCAACAGTTAGGTAAAACGTATCCCGGTGTGGAGGGGTGAGGGTGTAGGTGGAGTCATCAACCGTTCTGTAACTCTCCACAATCGTATAGGTTTTGCTATTGTAGTTTAGGTGTCCTGAATTGAATCATCCGTCCCACCTTTCGTGAGTATAATCATCACCGTAAGCGTTTGTAGCGCCTGCGAGCATCACCGCAACCGCGGCGATGAGCAGGAGTTTTTTAGACATAATCAAACTGAATAGTATCACTAAGTATTCCGAAACCTGCGGCGTTTTGTTGACAATAGGGGAATTACTCAGTAAGCTCTGACGATGCGGCGGACGGTCTCTTTAATCCTTGCTCTGGGATGTTTTTTGGTCCTCTCCGCCTTCACCTACGATGAGCCGGTGCAGGTCGTGCGTTTCAGTGAAAACGAGGCAAACGGTTTAGGGTTTATCCGTGAGGGAGCGGGACACGGACCTTTGCGCCTTCTTGCGTCGGATACCGCGCTCTACCTTCTGGCTAGGCTTGATCACCGCTTATATACCTTTGACCTCAGAGGCATGGTTATTGATTCACTTGATTTTCATTTTTGTCCCGGGGATATGACCTATGACGACGAGGGCAGATTTCATCTCCTTCAGTTCCGGGTTCAGCCTGAGTTTGTGGCGGTTTACAGCGGTGGAGAGGAGATCGAGCGCCGCGAGTTTGACCCTCCTGAGAACAGGTTAATGACAGAGATATGTTTTTCGCCGGATGGGGAGGTTCTTTTGCTCGCGGGCGGCTACACCTACCGGATCGTAGCGGGAGAAGCGAAAGATATTCTCTTTGCCGCGGGAGAGCGGCCCGGTCGGTTCCATCTCATAGATACCCACATAGGGCGCGTAGTAGATTTCTGGGAGGCCGAGTTCTCAGGGGAGACATCACGAGGACCGGTTACTTCCTTCAAACTCGACCCACTCGATCGCGAGCTGTTTCAGTTTCTTACCGACGATCGCGCAGGCCGCATCTATATAGTAGGAACATCCATCCAGACCGATGAAGAAGGAGGGTCCTACATCGCACGCAGGCTTCTTGTTTTCAAAAACGGCAAGTTTCTTACCGAGCTGCGAGGGATTGCGCCAGGCCACTCATCCTACGACTACGCCAACCACGACATAGCAGTAGCCCCCTCGGGCGACCTCTACCTCTGGATGACCCACTTCTCAGAAGGGTTTTCCGAGATACTCTACTTCAAATCTGTCCAATAACCTCTCTCAGGAACTAAAAGCTCCCCTGATGGAGGTTGGTGTTACGGGTTACGGGTGTTACGGGTTACGGGTGTTACGGGTACGGGCGTTTGACAACCGGAACGTCAAGCGTAAAATTGCTTTAATATGGCCACTGAAGAATCGTCAGATATCTTTGCCAAGTGCGAGGAGTTTTATCCGGTTGTCGCTCGCGTAAAGAACGAGGGCTACTACCCGTACTTCATCCCCATAGGCTCGCAGCCAGATCACGACGTGGTCATCGACGGCAAGCGCATGATAATGCTCGGTTCGAACAACTATCTGGGGTTGACGGCCGATCCCCGTGTCAAGGAGGCGGCTATCCGCGCCACCGAGAAGTACGGCACCAGCTGCACCGGGTCGCGCTTTCTCAACGGCACGCTTGATATACACATAGAACTTGAAGAAAAGCTTACTCGCTTCCTTCATAAAGAAGACTGCATCTGCTTCTCCACCGGCTACCAGACGAACCTGGGTGCCATCTCCGCGCTGGTGCAGAAGGGGGATTACATTGTCACCGACAAGCTCGATCACGCCTCTATCATTGACGGGGCGTTCCTATCCCGCGGTGCGATGAAGCGGTTTGCCCACAACGACATGGATTCCTTACAGCGGGTTCTGGCCTCCCTTCCAGCTGATTCAGGCAAGCTTGTGGTGGTTGACGGCATTTTCTCTATGGAGGGTGATATTGTCCCTCTGCCTGAGCTTGTGCCTATCTGCAAGAAACACGGCGCGCGTATCATGGTTGACGAGGCCCACTCCGTAGGGGTTATGGGTCCAACCGGCGCGGGCGTTACCGAGTACTTCGGTATGAGCGACGAGGTTGATCTGGTGATGGGGACATTTTCCAAATCTTTCGCTTCGCTTGGCGGGTTCATTGCCGGGGAGAAGAAGGTGATTACCTTCATAAGGCACAACGCCCGTTCGCTCCTCTTCTCCGCATCCATCACCCCTGCGTCGGTTGCTGCGGCGCTTGCCTCATTAGGGATCATAATATCAGAACCCGAGCGCCGCGAGAAACTCTGGCGCAACGCCCGAATGATGCTAAAGGGTCTGCCCAAGCTGGGTTTTAATATCGGCACATCCGAGTCTCCGGTCATACCCCTTCACATAGGCGACGACATGAAGACCCTTTATTTTTGGAAGGAACTTCACCATGCGGGCGTGTTTGTTAACCCGGTTCTTCCGCCTGGGGTCCCGCCGGCCAAATCACTTATCCGCACAAGCTACATGGCCACACACACCGAGGAGGAGCTGAAACGTGCACTGGAGATATTCCGCGATGTAGGCGGAAAGACGGGAGTCCTATGATTAAGATAAAGACCGTGCGTTCCAAAAAGGATTTGAGGTTGTTCATCAAGATGGCCTGGCCCTTGTATAATGATAACCCGCACTGGGTGCCGCCCCTGATCTCCGATCTGGAGGCTATGTTAACCCCTGGCCGAAATCCGTTCTGGGAGAACGCCGAGCGCGAGCTTTTCCTCGCTTTCAAAGACGAGAAGATCGTTGGCCGGATCGCCGCCATAATATCCCGTAAGCATAACGAACTATACAAGGAAAAGACCGGATTCTTCGGGTTCTACGAGTTAATAGACGACCAGGAGATAGCCCATGTGCTTTACGAGGTTGCGTCCCAGTGGCTGGCTTCACGCGGTATGACGCACATGCGCGGGCCGATGAACCCTCACATCAACGAGGAGATCGGCTTTCTGATGGAAGGGTTCGACCAGGACCCGTTCGTGATGATGCCCTACACCATGCCCTACTACCCGAAGCTGGCAGAGGCCGAAGGCCTTGCCAAGATAAAGGACGTTTACTCCTACTGGGCGCCGACCGCCGCCGGGATGCCTGAAAAGGTGGAACGTTTAGTAAAAGCGATCAAGAAGCGCTACAAGATAACCGTTCGGCCTATCGACATGAAGCATCTCGAGGAGGAAACCGCGCTCATCAAGGGGGTGCACGACGAGGCATGGAGAAATAACTGGGGTGCGGTGCCCTTTACCGACAAAGAGTTCATCCACATCGTTAAGCAGCTTAAGACCATCGCTATCCCTGATTTGGTGCCCATAGTTGAACTTGACGGCAAGGTGGTGGCGATGGCGGTTGCCGTCCCTGACGTGAACCAGATACTGCGCCTGGCAAACGGCAGGCTGTTTCCGTTCGGGTTCATCAAGGTGCTCCTGAATCAGCACAAGGTGAATCGGGTACGGGTCCTAATCCTAGGGGTCCTGTCCGCCTATCGCCGCCACGGGTTCGACGCGCTTCTGTACTACGAGCTGTTCAAGGCGGCCCGCAAACACGGGTTCGTGGGCGGCGAGTTCAGCTGGATTTTAGAAGATAACGTGAAGATGATCCGCATCATCGAGAGCTGGGGCGGCAAGATAACCAAGGCCTACCGGGTATACCAGAAGCCTATCGAACCGGCTGGTAAATCAAAGCGTAAATGGGATTATCTGTTCTAGTGCTCCTTTTCTCCTCCGGAGAAAAGATCGCAGTAAATAAGGGGTATATGGACTCTGAGGAGAGATATTTTCCGGGGTCCCCGAACGGATGCGAAGCAGCCGTTTGGGGTGTTTTATCCCCTTCCCCAGCCGACTCTTCGGGTCGCCGACTCCTCCTACCAGGGGAGGGGAAAGGTTAACAGGCGGGCCGACTTGAAAGTCGGCCCCTACGAACTTAAATCCCCCCGCCCTTCGGGCACCCCCCTTCAGAAGGGGGGCAAAGCAGTCCCCCTTACTAAGGGGGATAAAGGGGGATCCCTCCGTCCGTTCCTTCGGAACGTCCACCTCCCTTACTAAAGAAGGCTAACTCAGCACCGCCTCACTCTCACCCAACCTTTCGCCTTAAGGCCCTGGTTACCTCCAACTTGATGAAGCGAAGTGCCACCGTTGATTACTACCATTTAGTGTCGGGTTGAATTAAAGGGTAGGTGATTAATCCGGCACCCCAGATTTTTCCACCCCGTAGACTCTCTTTGAAACCGCAATTCTAAGCTGTCTGTGTCAGCTTTACAAGTTAGTCTCGGAGGCCTTAGATGTTCAGCCGGTCGGAGTAAACGCCCAGGATGGGTATACGCCAGCGCTTGCCGTTTGCCGCCCTGATCGCAGCGAATACCGACAGAGCTATGTAGATAAGATACAGAGCACCCTCTACGAAGTTGAAGACCGTTTTGATGGGGACAATCCATCCCAGGATTAGTTGCAATATCCGGAATGCAAGCACGGTCAATGCAGCTGCCGCGAAGACCACCAGTGCCTGGCGACCGTGGTACTTGGACAGCTCGTCCTCACCAGCAAGGAATAATGGAATCCAAAACAGCGGCGGTATATACCCGATTGCGGCCAGGACTTTATTCTTTTCAGCCATACTGCGCTAATTCTATTGCAAATAAGGCCTGTGTCAACCCGTAACACCCCGTAACACCCGTACCCATTCTCTTTTTGCTCTCCGGGCAGAAGATACAGGGAAAAGTGAAGATTTATTCCGCATGGGGTGTTACGGGGTGTTACGGGGTGTTACGGGTGACGGGTTGACATTGCCCGTGCTTTGGTTATTTTTAAGGAATCATGAGCCGTGAACTTGACCGCAAACTTCTTGCCCGTCTGGACGACATGACGCCCGCGTTGGTGCGTAGCTTCCGTGTGCTTGACCCGCGTGGCCCGGCAGGGTTAAACATCACGCTCAACCAGTTCTTTGTTCTTTCGCTCCTGGCCCGCAAGGAGAACTTTGGTATGGGCGAGCTGGCGCGACAGATGGGAACGTCCTCAGGCAACATGACCGCGATGATCAACAGACTCCTACGCTCCGGATTGGTAGAAAGACAACGTTCCGAGAAGGACCGAAGGGTTGTAATAGTAAAGCTTTCCCCTGCGGGCCGAGAGCTGGCCGAGCGTGTGCGCCGTACTACCAAAGCGGGGATGCGCCGCATCATGCGTCGGATACCGGACGAGCAGAAGAGGGCCTTTTTCGATACCCTTTCTGCGATAGCTGCCGTCCTTGCAGAAGGTCGTCGGCCTCGCAGACGCCTGAGGCCTATCCGAAAGATACTAAAGAATGCAAAACGTCAGGGACAGTAGACTAAGGAGGAATACGATGAAAATCAATCGGTTTTTGAATAGAACCAGGCTTGTATCCTTCCCCCTGATTGCGTGTTTGTTCGCATTGTTTTGCGTCTCAAAGGCTTCGGGAAGCGAAAAGGAAACTTCGTTCTGGCGCCTTTGTCTGAATGGTAACTACTCGGCGGCGGCTACAGTTGGAACAGAGTTAGGTGCCAAGATACCCCCCTACTACGTCTTGGCAGCAGTTTGTTATCAAAACATGGGGGATTATTATAGGGAATCTTTGATGCAGCACCAGTATTCAAAGTGTGCAGTAGAGATCTCCAAACTGGCGGATATACTTGACATTCAGGAGAAAACCAATAAGGACAACTCCCAGATCTATTTTATCAGGGGGGTTCTCGCAGGCATGTATTCAGGCAGCTCGTCTGAAACCCCTCGTTACTACTTTGAGAAGTCTATAAAACTGGATGGGAAGAACCCGTATCCGCTAAACTACCTGGCCATGGTGGATATTGCAGAGGGCAGGATTGAGGATGGCGCGGCGAACGCAGAGAAGGCAATCGAGCTTAAGCCTGACTATGCCCCTGCCTATGTCAATTTGGCTGGTGCTTACTGGAGGATGGAGAAGAAGGATAGTGCTGTCTGGGTGCTTATCGAATGTATGCAGAGGTGTTCTTCGGTTCCTGATAAGGCTTACCAGAGTTTGGTCAATATTATAAGCGAAGAGGTAATTGTGACCAACTATGCCAATGGGCAGGTTTACATGCTTTCTGTTCCAGGTATAACGGATTATGATCTGCGTTCGGAGATTATAGATTCGCTCAAGAAGAACCCTAAGAACTACCTTGAGTTGGCGGAATTCTACCTTGGATACGAAAACACCATCGATCCCTCCGCGTTTCTTAACGCCATCGAACCGCCTGCGGAACTGGAAAATCTCTACGACTATCTCTGCGCCCGGGGTTGTTACCTGGGAGGGAATAACGAGGGCTTTGATGAGCTGGCAGGCGGCCTCTTGAGGAACCGGTGGGACGATTACCGCAGATTGCTTGAGATCGGCAATATCTATTATGAGATTGGGCATTGGGATGATGCCGTTGAGTTCTACGAAGCCGGATTCAAGCATGTTGATTCCATAGATTCCTGGTATGAGCTAGAGTTTGTCTCCAACATAGGCACGTGCTTTCTGCAAAAAGGGGAGTACGAAAAGGCCGAAGAGTACATGCTTAAAGCTCTGGAACTGTATCCTGATGACGTTATAACCCTTATGAATCTGGGGATAGTTTACTACAAGCTTGATGATTATGAGAATTCACGCAGGATGTTTGGGAAGGCCAGTAAATGCGAGACTACCACTGAGCAGGATGAGATAATAGAACGTTATCTGAATGAAAAGCTCAAGTAGATACGGTAGCCCTGCCGCAATTTTCGAGGCGCACGTTGCGGTTGACATATAGTTGACATCCCCTATCCTTGGATCATGAAGTGGCCGATAATCGCGCTCCTGGTGATGACCGGGCTATTGTGGATCACGACCCTTATGCTTTTGGTTATCTGGATACTTCTGCGTGCGGGCAAGATTTTTGACGAGCTTTTCTCGTATCTTGACGCCACCGGGTTGGCGCGAGCCCGGAGACGGAGCCTGTGGCTTTTCCTTCCACTCGGCGCGATGATTGCTGCAGGTGTCGTTCTGATTGTTCTCGACAACGCACTTTTCTGGTCGTTTTTTGGGGTGCTTTTGATAAGCGCTTCCATCTCAGGTGGAGCCGCTTTGCTCCTTTTTGCCGAAGTCTGCCGCCGCGCCGGGGCAGAATCTGGCGCGAAATGATGCCATACGTACTCCCCTTTTTAATCGCCCTCGGTTCGGTGGCCGTATTCAGCCTGTTCGCCTTTCTTGCCGCACTTTACCGCGAGCATAGCTCCTCCCGGCTCCTGATGTGGGTGGGGCTTTTAGCTATCCTGGGCGGCTGTTATCTTTTCGGGGTGAACGTTTTCCGCCTGCCTTTGGTGTGGATCGTCGTTGATTCCATATTCTTCGCTGTGCTTTTCGGTCTCTCGGCAGGCTATTTTATCAGGCGGAGCCGCCGACCGCAGAAGTAATCTTTTTTTGTATCGTGTTTATTTTGGTTAGAAAACCCGGAGCCGTTAATTCTTGCTTGTGGAATTAACCTTAACCTTTTCTCATGGCGCTTTTGAGCTCGCGCTCTGTGCGCAGGCTGAGGCCTGCCAGAAGGATAAGCGCCCCGATACTCAAAAAAGCCCCTGGCAGGAAGAGGATCAATACCGGCAGGAGTGTGTCCTGATAGAGCAGGAGGGCCAAAAGGATCAGTATCCCCCAGGCTACTATCTGGACTACGCCGGCGGCAAAGCGATGACCTGGTTTCAAAAGAACCGCACTTGAGACAACGGATATGGCGGCGCACGCCCCGAGAAGGATGCCGGTTGTAAGAAATACCCGCGTGAAGAGGAAGGCTAAAAGCAGGATAAGCCCGACCCAGATCAGCGTGTTGATGAGGAAGTAGATGTTATGCCAGTGCTTTTTGGCCGAGAATCTTTGCATCACTTGGATTCGCTATAGTTCTTCGCTACTATCGCAATGGTTCACCCCACTTCATTTTATCCTCCTTTGCCCTTGCGGGCGGTTGGCTCACAGATTCCAATATAACAAAGCGGAGTTAGTCCCAGCACATTTTGATCAGGTCCAAATACCATGTGGCATTGTATCCGTCAGTAAGAATAAGCTTCTTGAAACCGAGTTCACGAAGTAACTGGAGGAATTCTGTACTCTTACCGTATTCATTAGCTGTAACCCTGGACATCAAAACCCATTTTATCTTCAAAGTAGTTGCATTGCTTCCTAAGGCAGTAATAGTGGTATTTTTTCCGTTATCCAAATAGACGCTTTCAAGTCTATCGGCATACTCCTTGCGAGCCTTAATTTTCGCAAGTCTTTCTTCCTTATCAGCCTTAGCTTGGAAAACTCTCGTCTTGTAGCTTAGCCTATTCTTCAGACCGTCAAACTTCGACCGCTGAGATTGACTTAAGGGTCTATAATCACGAATCTCATTCAAAGCGGAGTTAGCATTAGCGCATTCCGTTAGTGTTTTTGCATTGCTGGATAAAGTATCTACCCACGCAAGCCGCAGATCAATCCAGCGCTTTCTAAGATTCTCAGGAATATCCCAATGTCTCTCTTGGAAAGTTCCAACAGCTCTACTAATGCCGGAACGTGAAACGGTATTAGGATTTTCTGCAATCGTCCAAGCAAATACACTATCTGCTTTAGCTAAACGAAGTTGCGTAGCAGCTTCTTCTTGAACTCTCTTCTTGACTTGTCGTTTTTCTAATCCACCAGATATGGCTCCTGCAATAATAGATAACACTATACCACTTGCAAGAATTATTGTAGGAATCCGCCAACCTTTAGGATTAGCTGTTCGCCTTTTCTTGGTTAAGGCGATTATGAGCCAGATTATCCCAGTAAGTATTGCAATTACTGCTACGGTTGTTATGGCACCCATTTTTTCTCCTTTCGCCCTTGCAGGCTGTCAGCCGTTAGCTTTCTCCCTCTCTCATCCCATCCTCCTACTGCCCAAGCAAGACCACGCGGTGCAAGCCGCGCAGCTTGTCGGCAGTGGCGAGGCGAGGGAAGCCAGCTCCCCTCGCCTCAAACTTCTTTAACTCCGGTTTAATCAACAACGACGATCTTCCTTGTAAGGGTCTTTGTTTGCCTCTCAAGTCGCACGAAGTAGATGCCAGCAGAAACGAGTTGTCCCTTG
>DAOVCF010000180.1 GCA_030670165.1 Candidatus Stahliibacteriota bacterium
AAATGTCTGCACCATAAAGAAACATCCCCACCTGACGGTGAAAGACCAGGGGCTTATTTCAAAAAAAGCATCGGTTTCATCGCTTGGACGGCCTCGGGACCTCTCAATTGACAGAAGTAAGCTCCGTTTGAGACTAATCTGCCTTCGCTGTCGCGTCCATCCCAGCGAGCGGTGTGAGTTCCCGGGCTTTTCGCTCCTTCCGCCAGTGTGCGAATCACCCGTCCGCCCGCGTCGTATATAACAAGCTCTACGTCGCATTCCCGAGGGAGAGTGTATTTGATAGAAGTGGAGGCAGAAAAGGGGTTTGGGTAGTTCTGGGACAATGAAGATATCCGGACGCCTGGATTGCTTTCGGCGGCGGACGTGCCGGACTGCCATCCTGCCAGTCTTGCCATCATCCACCACACCGCCTTACCTTTCTGTTCGCAGCTTTCGTAAGTGGTGTGTGCGGCTTCGTCCCCATGGAACTCGGGATGTTCGGCGGGAACGGTATGGCCTTCATAATCATAGGTGGCTTGTTCCCACAATGTAGTATTATACCACCAGCTGTCTAAATCGGCAAAGTCGAACAGAACCTTGTCGTTATCCCGGCAGTACTGCCTGATCTGCTCGTTGCGGAGATAGCGATTGTAGCCCTCCGAGCCTATCGCCTGGGCGTTGCAGGTCATGCGAATAAAAGTGACTTCCGGATACTCTGCTTCCAGGACAGCTATAGAATCGAGATACGCCTGCACCTGATCGGCGGAATAGGAATTCAACTGGGTGCACCATGACCACATGGAAACGTTGATGCTGGGGTTGTTTGAGAGAACGTTACGGGTCATGTTCATGCCCGTTTCACTTTCCCAGTACAGATCAGGGGTTATGTAGGATTCGTGTTCCTGGCCGTCGAATATGCACAACGCACCTGCCTCGGTGGGAAGATTTCTGGTTCCTATATTGACACCGTACTCGGGGTCCTCCGCTTCTATCCGGCTAAGGCCGGTGGTCAATTGACCGCCGTGGGAGGTGTGGGCGTAGTGCAACCTGAGATCGGCCTGCACCGAATCGATCCATTCATCAGGGATCTGCGAAAGCTCAGTGCAGGTGTGGTCGATTATAAGGAGAGCGGGGGTGGGCTCTTCCTGCGAACAGGCGGATATCGCCAGCGGCATGAGCAGGACGGCAATCACGAACATTACGCCTGGTTTTCTCGCCATAATTCACCTCTTGTTCCTTTCCGGCTCCTGGCCAAAAAGCATGAGTGGTTTGTCTAATCCAGCCCTGGAACACGCCCAGAGATTGTCTACCACGAAGCTGGAACCTGTTTTTCCAGTCTAAGGAACCTCAGACGTTTGTCAACGGTTCGCAGTTCCTCACTGGGAAGTAGTTCATGTCGTTCACTTCCTCTTTTCGCGGGGAGATACGGTCAAGGAACTTGGTAAAGATCTTTACCAGAAGACTCTTTGAGATCTCAATCTCAGAGATAAAGATTCCCTGAATCTTATCATCGCTTCGAGACATAGTGCCTGGATTCTAACCATCGTCCCTGCGTGTATCAACCCAAAACCCTCACCCCATGAAATATCTGCATCATAAAGAAACATCCCCGCGTAAGCGAAGGCACCAAGCTCCTTGGGGTCCCGCGCCGTTGTGCCTGCGCCCCCGTCGGGTGAAGCGACGGCGTGAGGTGAAACAAGCACAAGCCACGCGGCCAATTCACTTGACCAGGTCGGGATTTCGGTTATATTCCGATTATGATAAACGCCCTCACAGTAGACGTGGAGGAATGGTTCTGCGGACACATTTTGAACAAAGCCGTTAAGAAGAACGAGTGGAACGACCAGGAGCTCCGGGTCGTTGAAGATACGAGGCGTATGCTAAGGCTGTTCTCCAGGCATAATACTGAAGCGACTTTCTTCGTGCTGGGCTGGATCGCAGAGCGTTCGCCCGAGCTGATCAAGGAGATAGCCGATCACGGTCACGAGATAGCCACCCACGGCTACTGGCATACCTCGCTTACCGAGATGACACCCGCATCCTTCGAGGAGGATCTAAAGAAGGCCCTTGACGTCACAAGAAGATGCGTAAAGCAGGAGATACTGGGGTTCCGTGCCCCCTCTTTTACCATCACAACAAAAACCTTGTGGGCGTTACAGATACTTAAAGACAACGGCATCCGATACGACTCCTCCATCTTCCCCTTAAGCCTTCATCCTGATTACGGCATCGGCAACGCGCCGCTGGCAATCCACAAGCTCAACGACACATTAATAGAGGTTCCCTTAAGCTGCGTGGAGGTTCTGGGCAAAAGGATACCCTGCGGAGGGGGTTATTTCAGGCTCTACCCCTACGGCTTAACAAAGGCGATTCTTAAACGATGCAACCGCGAGGGACGTCCTGCCGTCTTCTACCTGCACCCGTGGGAGCTTGACCCTGCCCAGCCAAGGGTCAAGCTGGAGCCAATCAATACGCTCAGGCATTACTACAATCTTGATAAGACGGCCGCGCGAGTAGATCGATTGTTGACCGACTTCAGGTTTACCTCGGTAAGAAAACTGCTTGGACTATGAAAAGGATGCTTGAGCAGAAGGACTACTGGGACAGTGAAGTAGAGCGGTTAGACGCGATATATTCGCACAAGAAAAGCAGACTTGCGGTACTGCTGGACAAGTCGTTTCGGTGGGCCATGTACCGTAGGTTTGAGTTCACCCTTAAGCAATCAGAGCCGATTCACACCAGAACCTTTCTTGATGTCGGCTGCGGGACAGGCCGGTATTCTCTGGAGCTTGCCCGGAGAGGAGCTGTAAGTGTCGTAGGTTTAGACGTTTCAGAGAGGATGATCGAAGTGTCAAGAAAACTCGCTCAAAAAGAGGGCCTGGAGGGGAAAGCAAGGTTTATCCTGACGGACATAATGGAATACGAGCCGGACGATGCCTTTGACATCTGTATCGGGATGGGTGTATTGGATTATATCAAAAATCCCTTGCCGGCGCTGACTAGAATAAGAGGATTGACCAGGGAGAAAGCCTTTCTCAGCTTCCCTGTGCTTTGGAGCTGGAGGACGTTACCACGCAAGCTAAGGCTGGGATTAAAACGATGCCCTGTGTATTTCTACACGAGGCGCAGGATTTATGGGTTGCTCACCGATGCTGGATTCAAAAGAATTATCATCAAAAAGATGGGTCCCATGTACTTTGTCATTGTCTCATAACGACATCTCAAAGCTTCAATAGTTCTAATTATTCGGGGGTCCCCGCGAGAATGTGAAGCATTCTCGCGGGGTAAAAAAACTCGGCGGCGACCTACTCTCCCACGCCGTCGCCAGCGCAGTACCATCGGCCCTGGGAGGCTTAACTTCCGTGTTCGGAATGGGAACGGGTGATCACTCCCGGTATAGCCGCCGAAAAACTTCACCCCACAAAAATGGCTCGCATTTTTGCGGGGACCCCGATAGAATGTTCGTTAATCTCGGGGTCAATATTCCAACTTTTCAAATTTCCTCATCTTCCCACCAGCGAGAAAGAATTATAGCTAATTAGTGAGCGGTGTCAAGTCTTAGTAACTCCTCTATTCTTGCGAGAAATGAAGCGGGCCGAGCTGACGCGAAGCAGGCGTCAAAAGATGCCAACGTCG
>DAOVCF010000040.1 GCA_030670165.1 Candidatus Stahliibacteriota bacterium
GAATTTCATCTTGGCCTCCTTTTGGTTTTGATTTTTATTCATGTCTTGTTATACAGTGTGGCAGGCGATATATTCCGTTGAGACTATCGACTTGCAAGTGAGAAAATAATGAGTGTTGTGGTTGACAACTACCTCGAAGTGTGTATAAATATTACAAAGGAGGAGATAATGAAGAGACCGTTCTTACCCTTTTTGCTTTTCGTAACCTTTATTACATCTCTGCAAGCTGGTTGGACCCGCTTCTACGGTGGGCTTGATGATGATGTTGCCAAATGTGTGCAACAAACTCCAGACGGAGGTTACATCATTGCAGGGTGGACATTCTCGTTCGGAGCGGGAGCGGGTGATCTTTGGTTGCTCAAGCTTGATGCGAATGGAGACACTATGTGGACACGAACCTACGGTGGAGAAGGTGACGAGGCGGGTTTTGGAGGACCCTGTATTCAGCGAACCTCGGATGAGAACTACATCGTTACTGGAACCACGTATTCCTTTACCTATGATTACGATCTTTGGTTGCTTAAATTTAATCCCGATGGCGATACTTTATGGACTCGTACTTATGGAGGATTAGAGGCCGAAGAGGGTTACTATATACAACAGACTTTGGATGGTGGATACGTCATAGTGGGAACAAAATCCTCTTTCTCCACCGAAGACTTGTCAAATATATGGTTGCTTAAGACAGATGCTGAAGGGGACACGTTATGGACACGCACCTATGGTGGGGAAGACCAAGATTATGGCAACTGTGTTCAGCAAACCTCCGATAGTGGTTTCATCATCGTAGGGTATACATGGTCATTTGGTGACGGGAATGGCGCAGATCTTTGGCTGTTAAAGACAAACGCCCAAGGCGACACAATGTGGAGTCGTCTCTATGGAGGAGAAAAGGGGGACGCTGGTTCTTCTGTAAAACAGACCTCCGATGATGGCTTCATCGTATGTGGCAGCAAGGGCGCATCCGAGTTTGACGTAGATTCCCTTTGGTTGCTTAGGACTGATCCTGGCGGGGATACTTTATGGACACGCACCTATGAAGGAGGAGATGGGGCTAGGGGTAAGTGCATACAGAAAACTTCTGACGGCGGCTACATCATTGCAGGAGTCCATGACTATGTATGGCCCGGCAAAGGCGACGTTTGGTTGCTCAAAATCGATGAAGCAGGGGATATCTTATGGACGCGAACCTACGGATTGCCCGGGGTGGGCCCAGAAGAGTTGGCATACAATGTGCAGCAAACTTCGGACGGTGGCTACATACTTGCTGGCAAAGCACGTGATCCGATTACATGGAATTACGATGTCTATGTGATAAAGACCAATGCGAATGGAGATACGTTGGCAATTGATGAAGAGCTTATGACGGATGGAGTAGCCGATTGGAAATTGGTTTCATCAATCGGTTCCCGAATTGTGCTTCGGTACTCGGAGAGGCCCGATGGTTTCCGTGTGTTCATCTACGACGCCTTAGGTCGGAAGGTTGATGAGGTACACTCATCCCAGACATCCGGAACTATCACTTGGGGCAAAGATCACTCACCTGGTGTGTATTTCTTCAGGGTCGAAGGTGAAGCATCACACACGACTCAGAAGGTGGTGCTCATCAAATAATCCTCTTCGGGTGTTAGTACTTGACTTTTATGTATACCTGAATAGGCTCCAGTAAATCAAAGGAGAAGATGTGAAACATATCCAGATCTTTGCGGGAGCAGGGCTGATCCTGATACTTGCGGGCTGCAATCCATCGACCAAAGGAACAATCGAGGTGAACTCCGATCCTGGGGATGCGGATATCTATATCAACGATACGCTTACCGGCCACAAAACCGATCACGTGTTTGAGGATATCGAGGAAGGAGAGTATAGCATACGTCTGCTTCTGGCCGGTTATGCGCCCTGGTCGGAGGTGGTAACCGTCCAGGCACGCAAGACGGTTACCGTTGACGCGAAGCTTGAAGCAGTACAAGTCGGCGCTCTGCGCTGGAGCTACGAAACCGGCAGATCGGTAAGTTCGTCGCCTTCAATCGGTTCAGACGGCACCGTCTACTTCGGGTCCTGGGACAACTCGCTTTATGCGCTTACACCTGACGGAGGCCTCAAGTGGAGATACGAGACAGGCTCATCCGTACAATCCTCTCCCGCTGTCGCCTCCGACGGCACCATATACTTCGGCTCAAACGATGATCATCTTTACGCGTTGACCCCTGCTGGCGATTTTAAATGGAAAGTTCCAACCTCAGCTAACGTAACCTCCTCTCCTGCAATCGGTTCCGACGGTACTGTCTACTTTTGCGGACGCTCGCGTGACCCGATGACTCAGGAGTGGAGGGACTACCTCTACGCCGTTAATGCCGTTAACGGCAGCATAAAGTGGGGATATGAGATCGGCGCCGAGGCCACCAGCTCCCCTGCCGTCGGTTCGGACGGAACCATCTACTTCGGGGCAAAGGACTCTTCGCTTTACGCGGTGAGTTCCACAGGCGATTTAAAATGGAAGTATCAGACAGGGGGCGTTATCCAATCCTCGCCGGCCATCGGTTCTGAGGGCACTATCTACTTCGGCTCCAATGACTATAATCTCTACGCCGTGAATTCTCAAGGCGCGCCCTTGTGGAGTTTTCCTACCGGTTCAATCGTATCGGCTTCCCCTGCGATCGGTCCGGACGGCACCGTATACTTCGGCTCCAACGATGAAAATTTCTATGCAGTGACTCCTGACGGGAATCAGGTATGGATGTATGACGTGAAGAAACCGATACAATCCTCACCTGCGGTTGGAGCGGACGGAACGATCTACTTCGGAACGATGTACCACGACGTTAATGCTCTGAACCCGGACGGCAGCCTGCGTTGGCGCTACGAAACCTTGCAGAGCGTTAGGTCCTCTCCTGCCATCGCTGAAGACGGCACCGTTTACGTGGGCTCCGAGGACGGCTGCCTCTACGCTATCTACGGCGACTCCCCGCTTGCTTCCTCTGCTTGGCCCCGCTTTCACCACGACAACCAGAACACGGGAAGGGCGGGACCGTAGTCCCTCATTGCAAAATGCAAAGTGCAAAATGCAAATTGTAAATTGAGGATTGGGGGGAAGAAAGCCCAAGGTCATCGCGAGCGACAATCCGAGGATTAGCCAAGCGCTCAATCCTACCGCAACGCGGAGGGAACCCAAAGGGGTTGACATAGTGTAAGTAAGTAGGGGCTGACCTCAGCGTGCCCCTTGGGGCACCGAGTGCCCCATAGGGTATAAGGTCGGCCAGTCTATAATATTCGGGCCGGTCTGAAGACCGGCCCTTACATTTTTAATCTGTGGAATCTGCGGATAGATTCCTATTTGTTGTCGATTTGCGCACGCTGAAGCTTGCCCGAGTGGTCAATGTACACGGTTTTCAGCTCCGTAAATATCTCATAAGCGGTCCAGTCGCCTTCTCTATGTCCGTTGCCGGTTTCCTTTACGCTGCCGCCTTAATTTACCCCTCCCTCGACGGGACAGCGTGCCCCTTGGGGTGCCAATTTTACTGCACCCCATAGGGTAGGGGGAGGGGCTTCCTCGATAGGATTGAGAGTTCGTAGGGGCCGACGTTGACGTCCTACCACGTCCGCTTTGTACCCGACGGGGGCACAAGCGTCAGGTCGGCCTATACCTCTTCAATTTGCAATTTGAACTTTGCAATTATCCTGTCATTCATCTTCTTGACAATCAAGTCCCTATCGGTAGGATTGAGGCAAATTTAACCTTATCCGGTAGGAGGTTTTGATGGCAAAGCACACTTACTGGGATAACCGGACCGCATTTATTCTGGCCGCGATCGGCTCGGCCATCGGGCTGGGCAACATCTGGCGGTTTCCATACATCGCCTACAAGTTCGGGGGAGGAGCTTTTCTTATCCCTTATCTCGTTGCATTGATAACCGCGGGCATACCGCTCCTCATCCTCGAGTTTGCCCTGGGACACAAGATGCGTGCCGCAGCCCCAAACGCTTTCTACAAGGTGCGCCGCAACACCGAATGGGTGGGTTGGTTAGCGCTCCTTGTAGGATTCGTGATAGTCACCTACTACGCGGTGATCATGGCCTGGTCAGGTCGCTACTTCATCGCCTCGTTCAACCTGGCCTGGGGAGCCGAACCTGCCGCGGTCGAGCACTTTTTCTACAATACCGTTCTGGGCAAAACCGGGGGTCCGTTCGAGCTTGGCAAGATTGCCTGGCCGCTTCTAGCGGTCCTTGCGGTGGCCTGGGTGTGGGTGATACTCTCTATCTGGAAGGGGGCAAAGACCGTGTCCAAGGTGGTATGGGTTACGGTGCTTCTGCCCTGGGTGATTCTTATGGTTTTTCTCATCAGAGGTGTCACCTTGCCCGGGGCGGATATAGGTCTCAAGTACTTCCTGACCCCCAACCTGGCGGCACTCAAGGACCCTGCTGTGTGGCACGCGGCCTACAGCCAGATATTCTTTACGCTTACCGTGGGCTTCGGTGTGATGATCGCTTACGCCTCGTTCCTGCCTCGTAAATCGGACGTGGTCAACAACGCGATCATCGTCAGTCTGGCCAACTGCGGCACCTCGTTTGCAGGCGGCATCGTGGTCTTCTCAACCCTGGGCTACTATGCTCAGGTAACCGGCAAGGCGGTCGAAGACGTGGTGGCCGCAGGCCCTGGTCTTACCTTCGTGACCTATCCCATGATCATCAACACGCTGCCCTTCGGAAGGGTGTTCATCATCATCTTCGGGGTTCTTTTTTTCCTTATGCTTTTGACACTTGCGGTGGACTCCGCCTTCTCTCTGGTTGAGGGGTGTGCGGCCGGGCTTCTGGATCGGTTCGGTTGGAAGCGCTGGAAGACGCTAATCGGCATGGCGGTGGTTGCGTTCGTCGCAGGCATCATCTACGTGACCGGCGCCGGTATCCACTGGCTGGATATAGTCGACTACTTCATGAACAACTTCGGTCTTTTCACGGTGGCTCTGCTGGAGTGCATCGTGATCGGTTGGATCTGGCGGGCGCATCATCTAAGGCGCTACTGTAACCTGCGCTCCGAGGTCAAGGTAGGCCGATGGTGGGAAGGGATGATACAGTGGATCGTTCCGGCGGTTATCATCTTCATCCTGATCCTCACCGTTGTGGAGCGCGTGAGTGCACCTTACGCCGGCAACTACCTGGCCGAGTTCATTGGCGGCTGGCTGGTGATCGGCTTGCTTGCCGAGATCGCGGTCCTTATCTCGCGCATGAAGTGGCGCGTCAAGGCCATCGGGATGCTCATGCCTCCTGTACTGATCGGGGCGTTCTACGGGCTTCGCTTCGCCTGGATTCAATCACACTTTGACGCCTCCCAGCTCTCGGCGATTCAAACACCCTTGTTCCTCCTGCTCTGGTGGATAGGTGTTGCGGTTCTTGTCGAGGTCGCCCTGCTTTTGACCAGACTCAAGCTTGGCCGCAAGATTTCTGCGATGATCGCCCCGCCGTTGGTGCTTGTAGCAGTCTACCTGATCTCCTGGGCGTGGCGCGCCGACAGGCCCCAGCTTGTTATATTGATACTCGCGTGTCTGGTGCTTTACGGCGGCATCGGCTGGGCGCTGAGCCGCTCGGTCGCGCACCGACGCAAGTTGCGGCGCGGTGAGATCAAACCTCCTCCCGACGCCGAGGAGGAGTAATACGCGCGCTAGCGCGCGCATTGCAAATTGCAAAATGAAAATTGCAAATTTTTAATTGGGCTAGCCCCGCCACCAATTTGCAGCCTTGCAGTCTCTTGGTTTTCTTCCTGCGATCTTTTACCCCTCCGGGGCACAGGTGGCCGAAGGCCAAAAGGAGCAATTAAAGGACTTGACTTCGGCTAATTCCACGATAGTATTTAAGCAAGCAGTCTAGGAATGATTGGTAAAAGCCGCTTGAGCGGCTTAAATGGCAACCAAAAGAGGAGCGCGAGATGAGCGTTTTTAAAAAAGAATGGCGCAGGCGGGGTGCATTGGGAGTGCTTGCAGCGGTGTTTCTTTTAATGCCTCTGGCATGTGGGAGGGATAAGGAGCCTCCTGTGGTGACAATCACTTCTCCAGCGGACGGCGAAACGGTATCCGGTTATGTGAGTATAACCGTTGAAGCTGCAGATGATGATTCCGTGGCAAGTGTAGCCCTCCTTATCGATGATTACGAGGTGCATACGATTGATACATCTTACTTGGAGTATGAATGGAACACCCTTGAGCTTGAAGAAGGCAGCACTCACACGATCAAAGCCACTGCACTGGATGCTTCAGATAACGAAGGGGAATCGGAGCCGGTAACCGTCACCGTGATGCAGCCCAGCAACCCACCCGTCACCCCGGGTGCCCCACAGGGACCGTCTGCCGGGTTCGTAGGAGATACTCTCACGTTTCGGGCGAAGACAACCGATCCTGATGACGACAGTATCTCGTACCAGTTTGACTGGGGAGATGGAACTAAATCGGTCTGGACAGATTACGTCACCTCAGGAGAGGAGATGGAGGTCCAGAAGGCCTTCGATAGCGAAGGAACCTATACGGTTAAGGTAAGAGCAAGAGATACCTACGAGGTGACCTCTGCGTTTTCACTAGGGCTAACGGTAGTTATATCACCTGTATCAAGCACCGGCAGCATTCAGGTCAATTCCGTTCCCACCGGTGCCGAGATCTGGCTTGATGGAACAAACACCGGGAAGACTACCAACGCTCTGCTGGATAAGATAGCGCCAGGTGAGCGCACCGTTTCACTGCGCAAGGAGAGCTATGCCGATTACCAGACTACGGTTACGGTCGTAGCAGAGCAGACGGCTGAGGTAAACGCGACCCTTGAGCGGATCGGTGAAGTTATCTGGCGATACGAGACCGGTGCCGAGGTGTCTTCTTCCCCGGCGATTGGCTCTGACGGAACGATCTATGTGGGTTCGGAGGACAGTAAGCTTTATGCCATTACCCCTACGGGTGGATTGTATAAAGATTATACGACCGACTTTGCCGTGAGGTCTTCTCCAGCGGTAGGTTCCGATTGGAAGATCTACTTCGGGTCAGATGACGTCTACGTGTATGCCCTGCATCCGGATGTAGTAAGGTATTGGGAATACAAGACCGACGGCTACGTATCTTCTTCCCCGGCTATCGGAGTGGATGGAACAATCTACGTAGGTTCAGGAGATGATAACCTGTGGGCACTTACGTCTGAAGGCAAATTTAAGTGGAAGTACACCACAGGCGGGGATGTAGCTTCCTCACCTGCAATCGGTGAAGACGGAACTATCTACGTAGGTTCGGATGACGGCAGTCTCTACGCTATTAACCCTGATATGACCCTTAAATGGAGCTACGAGACCGGTGCAAAGGTGCAGTCTTCACCTGCTATAGGCGCTGACGGCACCATCTACTTCGGCTCGCATGATAAATACTTCTACGCGCTTAATCCTGACGGCACTCTGAAATGGAGGTACGAGACAGGTGGCAAGGTTAACTCATCGCCTGCTATAGGCGAAGACGGCACTATCTATGTTGGTTCCGACGACAATCACCTTTATGCACTTAATCCTGCTGACGGCAGTGTTAAGTGGAGTTATGAAACCGGAGGATTCGTAAGGGTTTCCCCTGCCGTAGGTGCGAATGGTACAGTGTACTTCGGTTCAGTGGATGGCTACATCTATGCGGTGCGTTCGGACGGAACTTTGAAATGGCGCTACGAAACCGCGGGTCCCGTGATAACCTCCTCACCGGCGATAGGGGCGGACGGTACTATCTACTGCGGGTCTACCGATCATTACATCTACGCACTCTCAAGCGACTCCCAGGGTCTGGCTTCATCGCCCTGGCCCAAGTTCCGCCACGACAGCCAAAACACAGGCAGAGCCGGCCCGTAACACCCGTAACCCGTAACACACCTTACCCCCTCGGGGCAGAGCCTGCTTCCTTGATTCATGAGGAGGGCGTAATCTGTATCGTTGGATACACGAATGCTGATTTTAGTTAGCCTTACGCCATGCAGACCGGCTTCCCGGCACTTTACCCTACTCATAAACCTAGGGTATTTGTAGGATTGATGACCGGTGTTTTTGGGCTATTCTTAAGTAAATATGGGAGTTCCTGAGTACGTTGATTGCCTGGGCAACACGACTCACCATTCATGCTCTGTTATTTGATTGAGAGATGGTTGAGCTTGACTTTGGCAGGTTAATCCGTAGCATTCGGGAGTTTTTATCTAAAGAATTCAACCAGGAGAGAGATAACGATGAAGAAAGCGTGGCTAAGTGTTCTGTCGCTTTTAATCCTTGGAGTGGCAGGATGCGGGGCGGTGACGAGCATAGAGGTGAACTCGGTTCCTGAAGGGGCGGACGTTTTCTTGGATGACAGCATTACCGGGCAGAAGACGAACTGCGTTCTTGAGGATGTATCGCCAGGGGAGCATACCGTTCGGTTAGTCCTTGAGGGCTACGCCCTGTGGGAAGAGGTGGTTATCGTGGGTGCGGGCGAGGTGGTATCGATGGATGCCGAGCTGACCGATGCCCTTCTGTGGCGCTACGAGTCGGAGAAAGAGATATCTTCTTCTCCTGCGATAGGTGCAGACGGGACTATCTACTTCGGTGCCGGTCCCTATCTTTATGCACTTGCCCCTGACGGTAGCCTTAAGTGGCAATACAAGGCCGATGGCAACGTGGAATCCACACCTGCGATAGCTGCAGACGGAACCGTATACTTCGGTTCTGACGACAAGTTTACTACCGGCGATGGACACTTCTATGCGTTGAGCGCTGCAGGAACCCTCAAGTGGAAATTGGACGAGATTGACGGATGGGTTGTTTCTTCACCTGCGATAGGCTCGGATGGGACGATCTACGTCGGAGCTTTCAGTGATTCCCTTTATGCCTTTAGTCCTGATGGTAATTTGAAATGGGGGTATCGGACAGGGAGTTATATCACATCCTCTGCGGCGATCGCTCCAAACGGCGCCATCGGCTTCGGGTCCCAGGATAAGTTCATCTATGCCCTTACCCCGAACGGCGAATTGAAATGGAAATACGCGACCGAAGGGAAGATAGTTTCTTCCCCGGCTATTGGTTCCGACGGCACTATCTACGTGGGTTCGCTCGACGGCTACCTTTACGCATTGACCTCTGGGGGGGAACTGAAGTGGAGCTATCAAAGCGCAGCGATAGAATCCTCCCCTGCGATAGGTTCCGATGGGACGATCTACTTCGGCTCGCTTGACGGCTGCCTTTACGCCCTTGCTCCTTCTGGCAGCCTGCGGTGGAGCTATCAGACAGGTGACAGAATCAGCTCGTCCCCGGCGATAGCTTCAGACGGAACCATCTACGTAGGCTCCTGGGATTCTTACGTCTATGCTTTGAGCCCGGAAGGCACTCTCAAGTGGAAGTACCAGATTTCTGCCAAGGTGAGGTTCTCGCCTGCAATCGATACGGATGGAACGCTTTACGTGGGGGCTGATTTCTTATACGCCATTGCCGGGCACTCGGACGGCCTTGCCTTGACTCCCTGGCCCAAGTTCGCACACGATAATCAGAACACGGGAAGGGCGCGCTGACGCGCAATTTCAAAATGCAAAATTAGTACGGGCCAAAGTCCGCGTCGAAATTTAATTTAAAATTTGAGATTTACAATGCTTTGCTCCTTGACACGACAAGTTGGGTTCTTATAATGCTGTATGAAGAAAGCACTCCCCCTGTTGATTCTTACTCTCCTGTTCACCGGCTGCTTCAAGCAATCGGTTCGTCCGGGGCGCAGTGAGCTTGAGCTTGTTTACCTGACAGATCTTTCCAAGTTTGAGGGTGATATGGCAGGTCTTAAAGCCCTGGGGGAGTCGGAGCCGGCCTCCCTTCTCGTCGTGGACGATCCTTGCCTGTCAACCCTTGAGAGTCTTGCATGGTGGGAAGGTGAACGCGAGATATTCCTGCTCCAGGCCCTGGGCTGCGATCTTTTCTTTCCTCCTGCCGAGTGGTGCTTCCTTGGCCCTGAACGTCTTTATGATCTTTCCTCCCGTGTGGAGTTTTTTATCGTCGCGTTGGATGTGGTCGATGAAGAGAATAACTATCCTCTGTCCCGCTACATGATTCGCCGGCAGAGTCCTTACCGGGTGGCGGTCTCCGCTGGACTGGCTCCATCAGATTATGCTCAGACCTTTACAGGTTTAAGAAGGCTTCCCCCAGATTCCATACTTCCGATTACCGGTTCTTTCCTCCGAATGCAGTCAGATTTTTTCCTCTTTTTCGATGGTCATGACTCGTTGCCTGAAGGGATTTATGCGATTCCTCGCGGAGGAAAAACGAGATGGATGAAGTTTCGTTTTGTGAGCCGGGTCGAGTTCAAGCTCAAGGAGTGGGAGTTTAACTTCGAGTCGATGGGGAGTGGGGAAGAAGCTCCCTTAGCGCTCTGGCAGGCGCATGTTGATTCGCTGGACGCCGAGGTGCTCGGCAGGTGCAAGACGACCCTTACGTCTGACTCGCTGAAAGAGCTCGCTGCCCAAGCTATGGGTAAAGTGCTGTCTCAAGGCACCATGATTTATCTTGGAGAAGATTTTGTGAATGATTCCATCCCGGCGGGTAAGATAACGTTCGGCATGATGCGTAAGATACTGGCCCCTGAGATATTCTTTCTTGTTTCCATGAAGGACCTTCCCGACGATATTGCATCACGCAGCCGGAACTTCTCTCTAGAAGGAGAAATCCAAGCAGCTTTACTGCCCTCATCGTTATGCCTTGCGGATGATCGCTTCCAGGGCAAATCCTTGAAGATTACAGGTATAACATCCGCCCGGATAGCAAGACAGATGTTCGCCCCCCGTAACACCCGTAACACCCATAACGCACCGTCTGGAATGCCGGAGGAGGAGCCATGAGCGCTCAGGCGATTACCTTAAAGGGTAGGGAGAAATCCGGGATCCGCTGGGGGCGTCTTCTCTGGACCATCCTTGTGGTTGTCTACCTTACGAACTTCACAAAGAATCTGTTTCTGGACGTCGCCGGGCACCAGGCAGCCATACCGATTATCTACTCCGTCTTGTGGCTCTGCTGGCTTGGTGTTGAGTTCTACCTTTCCGCACTCTTCTTCCAGTCCAGCCTGGTTTCCAAGTTCAACCCATGGCTTAAAGGCTCATTTGCTATCTACTTTTATGGTCTGCAATGGCTTGCGGGCTGGGATGCGTTCGGCGGCACCCAACTTCACTTCCTCTACCCTCTTTTCAACGTCATAGGTTTGCTTCTCTTCGCGGCTGGGATAGTCATTCGTCTGTGGTCCCTTATTCTATATCGTCGCACAAAAGAAAAACGAAAGGTGCTTTTTACAAGGCCCTGGCAGATTTCTCGACATCCTCGCTACGTCGGGATGCTTTTAATCATGTTCGCTATACCTCTTGTTTTCTTCTCCCCATGGGCCATGCTTGCCACCGTAGTGATCGGGCTTCCGCTTTGGTATCTTTCCATTAGATTCGAGGAGCGCAAACTCAAAAGCGAACTGGGAAAGGTTTATGAAGAATATTGCAAGGCTGTTCCTCTGCGCCCTCGTCTTGAGCGCTAGCTCCTGCCGTAACACATCCCGTACCCGTAACACCCGTAACACGCCTCATAAGAGTAACGAGGAGCCACAGCGAGTTATCTCGCTGGTGCCGAGCCTGACCGAAATCACATACGCTCTGGGAGTAGAAGATAGGCTCGTCGGTGTAACAACCTACTGCGATTATCCACCCGAAGTCAAAGAGAAGAAAAAGGTCGGGGATTTCCTCTCGCCTGACCCTGAGCGTCTGCGCTTACTCAAGCCTGACCTTATCCTCCTTGCAGCACCTACCCAGGCGCAGTTAGCGCAAGACCTTAAAGCCGCCGGATTCCGGGTTGCGGTATTCGACGATCCTCGCAGTCTTGCAGGGGTCTTTGCCCAGATTCAGGCGCTTGCCGATACGCTTGGAACCTCAGATAGGGGAGAGGAGTTGGTAGATAGCCTGAAATCGGAACTCCAAGGGATTGAGAAGGGCAAGGGACTTTCTACCTACATTGAGCTTTCCGAGGAGCCTTTGATAAGTGTGGGCGGCGGTTCCTATCTGACTGATGCGTTCGAGCACATCGGTCTTGTAAATATCTTTTCCGACCTTTCCCAGGGCTATCCTGTCATAGACCCTGAGGAGGTGGTGGTGCGTTCGCCTGAGATCATCCTGCTTCTTTACCCTAATGCCGATCGCAGAAACGTTCAAAAGCGTATTGGATGGTCAAGAATACCTGCTATATCTCGCAGCGCCGTCTTCGATTCGCTTCCTGTGGATGAACTTATGCGTCCGGGGCCGCGGCTGATCCGTGGACTTCAAATCACCGATTCAATAGTCCGCCATGCGTT
>DAOVCF010000199.1 GCA_030670165.1 Candidatus Stahliibacteriota bacterium
CGTAACACATCCATCCAATTGGCGGCTCCGAGCTTCGGTCGGACAGCAAATCGTCCTTCAATACTCGAATTGTCCCCAGGGCTTTCATGCGCAGGTCTTTGACGCCATAGGTCAGAAGGTGGATGAGGTGCACTCCAGCGGATCGTCAGGCACCGTAACCTGGCCGGCAGCCCACCAATCCCCAGGTGTGTACTTCATCAAACAGGTGGGTCAAACCGAACCTCTAGCCAAGGTGGTTTTGATTCGATAGTTTTCTGCAGTGGCAAGGCATGCCTTGTCACTACTTTCTAACTAACATTTGACTTTTTGCTTCCTGCGGTTATGCTTGTGGTTAATATGGATCATCCCGGAGGCCTGTTATGATTAAATGGTGGATTGTACCCCTCGCTGCGGCAGGGGTGCTTTTTGCCTACGAGGACGTATCCTTTTCGGCACGCACCTTAGGCCTTGGAGGCGATCAGGCGGCGGTCGCTGACGATGCCTTCTCTCCTATAGCAAATCCTGCATTGCCTGCGCGCTGGCAACGCCCAGTTACTTCGATCTGTGCCGTACTATACTCAGGGAATTTTTACTGGACAGCAGCTTACTCCCAGCCGGTGCGAGGCTTGGGTAATATAGGGGGGAGCCTTCTGTATCTGCGCAGTCCTGGATTTGCAGACAGGGGGAGCGGTGATGCCGACGTTCGCTTCTTTTGGGCCATTCCCTGTAGACCGTACTTCAATCTGGGTGCGGCGATAGGTAATCACAGCACATGGAGAAGTCCGGAGTTTTACTTCTACCCGTTTGAAGGGAGATTTACGACCGGTGCCTTCTTCTCAGTGGGGGGCGTGGCATTCACTCCAAAGGGATTCAATCTGGGGTTTTCGCTGGCTGAGATGCCCTTCGATCTTTCTTCACCGGCTATCTTTCGTACCGGGATCGGTTGGGGGCCGGTGCTGGAAAAACCCGGCGTGCTATCCTCACTGCTTCTTGCCGCGAATACAGACTTTAGATTCGGAAGCAATGCGGCCTTTAAGCTTCATCTCGGTGCAGAGACATACCTGTTCCGCGGCCATCTTGGTTTGCGTGCAGGGATGCGGTATGGGACGGATGAGCTTTCAGGTTTTTCACCCACCCTGGGCGTAACACTGCGTACACACCGTCTGCAGAAGACGGACTTCGAGCTTTGCTACGGTACGGCGTTGAACTACGGGACTGCCGATACCTCGATGATTCTTCACCAGCTTTCCTTAAGCGTCTTGTTCGGCGATGCGCGCAAGGCCGAGAAGGACAGCATCTTAGCAGAGCAGGCTGAGCGGGCAAGGCGTCTGCGTGAGGAGGCGTTGGCGCGAGAGCGTGACCGTCTGCGGGCCGAACTCGAGAATATCAATAAGGAACGCGCGGCCATTGAGAGGGAACGCAGTGATATCGAGCGTCTGAGACGTGAGGCGCTTGAAGAGGTGGGCCGCATCCACGGGCTTGGGATAGTGGATACCGACAGCCTCATCAATATAACCTTGACCGACCAGGCTCTGCGCTTTGATGAGGGCTCGGCCCAGATTCCCTTCCCGGATGGCTACCGGGTGCTTGCAAGGATTGCTGAGTTTCTTGCCAACTATCCAGGGAAGGTGTTGCGGATCGAGGCGCATACCGATAACGTTCCTCTAGCCGAGGGGTTCAGAGAGAGGTATAAGGATAACCAGACACTCTCAGAGGCCAGGGCCGAGGTGGTAAGAAGTTACTTCGTTAATGTAGAAGGCATAAGAGCAAGTCTTATCACCGCGAAGGGGCTTGGTTCTAAAGAACCGGTGGCCGATAACGAGACCGAGGAAGGACGCGCTCAGAACCGCAGGATTATGATTCTGATTCGAAAGTAAGCAAACACCACTACAAACCAGATCGGTTTTGGGTAAAGTATGCGGCTCTCCTGGCGAAGAGCCGCATTTTACGAGGAGGCATTAAACTCTCAGTAATCCCGGGCCGCATCCGCGGTCTGAGCCTGACGGATCGTCGCTTCAAGCTTGCGGATCAACTCCCTCTTAACACGTTCTTTTTCTTTAGCATCTATCTTTAGTTTCATCACAACCTCCATTCTTTTCATACGAAGTGGGAGCAAGTTTCGTGCCAGGCCGCGTTTCTTTAAGTTGCGTAATTTATAGAGTTGCAAAAGGGGCTCTTGGCATACCATTTTTAGAGTTATCCTGATGGATAATTCCATAGCGGATTCTCTAAAGGATACTCGCCTTTGAGTTTTTCAGCAAAGTCGTCCAGAATCTGTCATCGGTGAGCGGGAAGCGTGTCCTTCAGGGTTGAGAGCTTTTTTGCAACACGTGGATCGAGTATCGTTCCTGCAGCGATGATCCTTGAGCGGGTGGATTTCTTTTCTTCCCCCGGGCAAAAAACCACATAGCAGCATTGATTTGATTGTCTTGAGGGTAACAATACGGAGAATTCCCCGCGTCCCTCACTGATCCTGCGCTTCATATTATTTTTCCTCATCTTCTGTTTTGCGGTATCTTCCGCCTCATCCCCGGTATCTCAAAAACATCCTATCTTAATATTATAAATATTTTATATGAGATGTCAAGTGAAAAGGGGTTTACACATCCACATCCGCCGCCTCGCATGCGGTAAGAAAGGCCTTGGGTTCGTATCCCACTTCTTTTTGTTATTGGTGCCAGGTGGATTAGATTCCGGTTGATTCTACTCCTCGGGAGAGAAGTCGTCCTTGGCCGCGCCGCACACCGGGCA
>DAOVCF010000174.1 GCA_030670165.1 Candidatus Stahliibacteriota bacterium
GGGAAAGGAACTCCCTCTCCCGGCAGCGTGAGCCGAACCCCTCGGTTTCCTCAAATCCCGCCTTGGGGATCTCTATCTCGGCGATCCTGCCCTTCTCATCCAGCCTTACGATTACCTTGAACTCACCGGCGTAGCCCGATGCCGTCACCATGCGCTCGATAAACTTGGAGGTCTCGGCAGGTTTCGCGGGCAGGGAATCGGTTGCCGCAGGCTTGGTCTCGACTTCTTTCACAGGAGCATCGCCCAGGTAGCAGATGTAGCGCTCCACGCCTTGGCGAACCCCTGAGGTCACCGCGTTGGATGAGATGGTTGCCGCGGTTACAGCGTCTATCCTGCCGCCCTCCTTGGCAAGATAGAGATCGTCATGCCTTAAGCCCTTGAACTGGTTGCGGAACGTATCCTCCAGCACCCTTGCGCCCAGCCCCGGGGTTTCCTTGAGACCCTCGGCCGCAGAGGCGATGCGGATGGCGGATACAGTTGAGTCCACATGCAGACCGACCATGGTCTCGATCGGCCCGGCGTAGCCCTTGGGTGCAACGGTAAAGACGATGCCAACCTTTGTCTCCTTCTCGTCGTAGGCGTGGTAGACCACTCCGGTATCTCCTTCGATCACCACCGTGTCGGCCCTGAACCTGTCAGCCTCGGGCAGAAGCATGGCCAGCGCTTCCTGCCGTGCGGCCTCCTTCTGGGCGGCGATCACCGGCGCGGTAACCCCGAACACCAAACCCAATAGACCGGCAGAAACCAGGACTACACCCATCAATACAAGCACCATCCTGACCTCAAGCCTCATTTTTTCTCCTTCTTTGCCGCGTTCTCGCCCAGAATCTTGGGCCTGGTATAGCGGTCGATAAGGGGCGTTGCCACGTTCATTAAAAGTATCGAGTAGCTTACCCCTTCGGGATAGCCTCCCCACAATCGGATCAAGACGGTCAGCACCCCGCATCCTATCCCGAATATCCAAAGCCCCAAAGGAGTCATGGGGGTGGTTGTGTAGTCGGTGGCCATGAACAGGGCGCCCAGCATGAGCCCGCCGGATAAAAGATGAAACACGGGCGTTACCGGTGTGGCCTTAAAGATGTATGCTACAAGAGTACCCAAGGCCACGGTTCCGATGTATGCCAGCGGGATGCGCCAGTCTATGACCCGGATTGCGATCAGTACGAGAGCCGGGATAAGAAGCAGGAGCGCCGAGGTCTCGCCAAGCACCCCGCCTACGTTTCCGAAGAAAAGACTCTTGAGCATCGAGGGGTCGTTCAGTGCCGACCTGGTGGTCTCGGCAAGCGCGGGATCGGCCACGTCCTTGAGCTTCTGCACCACCGCCAGTGGTGTGGCCCCTGAAAAGGCGTCTACCTGAATGCCGGAGGTAGTCCCTAATCCTTCCCTCAATATCCAGCCCGAGGTCATCTTGCCCGGCCAGGAGGCCATGAGGAACGCTCGACCAGCAAGGGCAGGATTCAAAAAATTGTGACCCAGGCCCCCGAACAAGGCTTTCACGATAATTATCGCGAACGCCGAACCTACAGCAGGCATCCACAGGGGTACGGTGGGCGGCAGGTTGTAGGCCAAAAGCATGCCGGTGATTACGGCCGAACCGTCCAGGCAGCTATCCAAGGGGCGCTTGAACGCAAAGTTTGCAAAAAACTCGGCAAGCACCGCGCTGGCAATCGAGATAAGTACCAGCCACAGTGAGCGCAGCCCGAAGAAGTGGATCGCGCCGCCAAGAGCCGGAAGTAACGCGATCACAACGATGTACATCACCATCTTCACGTTGAACGGCGCCTTCAGGTGCGGGGAAGGGGTGACCAGAAACTTTCGAGTATCCTTGACCTCAGAATTCATCTAGTCTCCTTTCGGATCCAGTAAGAATCTCGATAGGGGGTGAGGGAGGTTGTGTGTTACGGGGTGTGTTACGGTGTTACGGGGTGTGTTATGGGTCATTTATTCCCCTTCTTGCGGCTGCGTTCGGCGAAGATAAGTGTCTTTCCGTACTTGATCCACTGCACCAGTCTGCGGCCCGCAGGACAGACGAACGCGCACGCACCGCACTCCATGCAGTCCAAAATCCCCCACTTCTCGGCATCTTCAAGCTTCTCGTACTCAGCCATGCGTGCGATCTCGGCGGGAACGAGCTTCATCGGACAGATGCCCACGCAGTGGCCGCATCGTATGCAGCTTGACTCCTCCCTGACTTTAAACAGACTCTTTGAGCCGTCCAGAAAGAGCATGCCCGATGTTCCCTTGATCACCGGCACCTCTAGTGAGGCTTGCGCGATGCCCATCATCGGCCCGCCTGAGATGAACTTTGTTGCATCAGGCCGCAGCCCGCCGCAGTGGGAGATCACGTCCGCCGCAAGCGTCCCGATGCGAACAAGAAGATTCTTAGGCTCGGCGATTCCGGGCCCGGTAACCGTAACCACGCGCTCATAAAGAGGCTTGCGTTTTGCCACCGCCTCCCAGACCGCAAAAGCGGTGCCCGCGTTCTGAACAACCACGCCCACCATGAACGGCAGCCCGCCGGCAGGAACCTCGCGTTTTAAGATAGCGGATATGAGCTGCTTCTCAGCACCCTGGGGGTACTTGGTTTTCACGGTTAAGACCTCAGCTTCGGGCCAGACGCTTCGAGCCGTTTCGGTCATCACCCTTATGGCCTCCGGCTTGTTGTGCTCGATCGCGATAAAGGCTCGCTTTAACCCCAAAACCTTTGCCAGAATCCTTGCTCCATTGATGATCCCCTCGGGCTTCTCCCGCATCAGCCGGTCGTCGGCTGTCAAAAATGGCTCGCACTCGGCACCGTTGATTATAAGGGTATCTATCTTCGCGTCCTTTGGCGGGGTTACCTTCACCGACGTCGGAAACGCCGCACCTCCAAGTCCTACGATGCCGGCGCTGCGGATAATCTCACGGATATCATCCGGCTTTAGTTCCTCTATCTCATTGTCACTGCGCGGCTTAATCTCGGGGTCAAGCTCGTCTTCCTCGCCCGCCTCGATGATTATAGATTTGGTCGGTACAGGAAGAACCGGGTGTACCCAGGGCTCGATGGCCTTTACCTTGCCCGCGATGGATGAGTGCACAGGCGCGGAGATCATCCCCACCGGTTCGGCGATGAGCGTGCCTGCTTTGACCTCGTCTCCTACATTGACTATGGGTTTTGCAGGAGCACCGGTGTGCTGGGACAGAGGTATAACCACATGCTTGGGCGCGGGCATTATCTCGATCGGTTTTTCTTCGGCTAACTCCTTGAACTCAGGCAGGTGTATTCCACCGCGAAACGTGATCATTCTCCATGCTCCTTACTAGCTTGCGTGGCGAGACAAACGTTCGGGAATTATAGCCCTGCGGGATGTTTTGTCAACTTTGCTTACACTAAGTTGTATGGGCGAGGCATGCCTCGCCCATACATATTCTTCGCGGGGACCCCGGTGTTTTGTCCATCTTTTGACCAGCTTTTTTTTACCCCACAAGATCGCTTCGCGCTCTTGCAGGGACCCCGTAATTGTGACGAATTGCACTCAAACCTGACGTGCTGTCCGCCTTCGGTGGCCAAGCTTACCCCTTCTGCAACATCGGGAACGTCTACCAAACCCTTGGCGAGCTTCGCAAGGCGCTTGGGTATTACCAGCGCGCGCGTGAGATCAAAGATTGGTGCAAAGCTTGAGATCGAAAAGGCCGACCAGGAGGCAGGAAGGGCAATAGCCCTTTAACTGTCGTTGCAAGGTTTTGAAGCCCTGCCGTGCCTTTTGTTTTATCCGCAGATTACGCAGATTTGAAGATTACAAGATTAGAAGATTTGCAGATTGGAAGTTCGTAGGGGT
>DAOVCF010000021.1 GCA_030670165.1 Candidatus Stahliibacteriota bacterium
GGACTGGAAGAGCTTGCCAGGGAGGCCGCAGAACTGGCTAACGAGCTTGAAGACTCTGATATAGCACCCGAGCTCAGGGAGATCGCGGCACAGATGGCCGCCGAAAACACCGAACTCAGCAAAAACGTCGAAAAAAGCCTTAACCAGGGCAAGATGAACCGCTCCGACGCTCGCAAACTTGCGCACAATCTCAGACAAGCCGGGCAGCAATTGAACATGATGCTTGTCAATCTGCAACAAAGAAGGAATCAGGCGTTAGAGATGGAGATGGCAAAACTCAGTCGGGAACTCCTGCTCTTAAGCGAAGAGCAGGAGAACCTCCTGGGAAGGATAGGAACAGAGGACAATCTGGAACTCGCTGCGCGCGCCACCGAGCTTGAGCGCGCGCTCGAACGCAAGAAGGAAGACGTATTCAAACTCGCAAGCCAAAGCTTCAAGCTTCCCCGCGATGCCATGCACAGCCTTGCCTCCGCCTCACGAAGCGCCGGTGAGTTCAAGCAGTCACTTATAGAAAACCGCAGGGGAACGGCCAGCCAGCAGGGAAGAACCGTTCAGCACGAGATCGACCGCGCGGCGGCGTCTCTTCTTGAAGCATTTGCCATGTGCAGCGGCCAGCAGTGTTCATCAACCGGCGTTGAACAACTCATGCAGTCGCTTTCTGCAATGAGCTTGGCTCAGCTCTCAATCAATCAGCAGATGGGCGGGCTTCTGCCTTTACCGATCTCTTCCGAGAGTATGACCGCGGCCCAGCGTCAGGCACTGGGCGAGCTTCTGGCACAACAATCAGCCCTTCGTCAACAGTTGGAGGAGATGCTGCAGGCAGCCGGCCAGGAACCAGGACTCTCAGGTATGATTGAAGGGATCATCGAAGAGATGAAGGCCCTGGAGGAGGATATGGGACGCTACGTCGGCGAACGCGAGCTCGTGGAGAGGGGAGAACACGTCTTCCGCCGCCTGCTTGACGCACGCAACGTTCTACGCAAGAAGAACGAAACCCGCGAACGGGAACGGGAGATAGGTACGGTCTGGGAGCAACTCGTCTCTCCCTCCTTGCCCGAAGACGCCGGGGAAAGACGACTGTACCTTAAGAAGGAACTACTGCGTTTCTTGCAGTCGGATTACCCCGAGGAGTACAAGCGCCTGGCACGAGCCTATCTCGAAGCGCTTCTGGAGCAGGAATGAACGCTATCTTAGCACTGATTCTGCTACTGATTTCATCCGCGTCGGATGTGCTTTTTAGTTTGGAGAAAAGACTGGATGCAGGGTTCAACGAAGCAACCTACCGCCGCTACCTTTACTATTGCCGCCAGCAAGATCAAGGACAAAGATTGGCCGAGCAGAGTAAAAGATGGCTTGAGGAATATCCTGACCGCGAGATGCTGCGCTTCGGCATCGGTGAGGGCTTGCTTATGGCCGGTGAGGAACGAAGAGGAATAGTTCAGTTCCGCGAGCTTTACGCGGACTCCCCGCAGTGGGCAAACGAGATCATCTTCACCCTTAACGAGGTGGAAAACAAAGAGGTCACCTGGTTTATAGCCGAGGAGCGCAAACGCATAGCAAATCCTACCATTCACGCCAGGATAATGATCGAGTATTATCTTGAAAACGAAAATGAGCGAAAGGCGCTTTCGGAGCTTGCTGCTGCAATCTCTGCAGGCGCTAACCCCGAAAACTTCAGACGATCCATTGACGTGCTTTCAGAAAGACTCGGTAAGGATAAGGTTCTGCAGGGTGTTAAAGGCACATCGGAGGAACTGCACTTCCAGCTTGCGCTTGAGCTTGAGGATCGCAAAGAGATTGAGCAAGTGATCAAATCGACCACCGACGAGCGAAAACTTACAATGATGGCTCATCTGTGCGAACGTGAAGGATACCTTGAAGAGGCTCTTTTGGCGTATGAACGTGCCGGCAGAAGGACGGATGCGGCACGAATGCTTGTTGCCCTGGGACGCGGCAAGGAAGCACAAGCGATCCTTGAGACCGATAACAGCCGAAAAGGGCGAGAACAACGCGCACTTTTGCTTGCAGGATCAGCAGATACCTACAAGGACGCTATAGCCGAGTTTAAGGATTTACAGCGCAGGTACGGCTCACGCCCTGAATGGAGTTTGAGAATTGCGGCGCTGGAGTTTCTGCAGGGACACGAACGCAAGGCGTATGCAGCACTTGAGGGAGTTCCGTCAGACAGTGCGGTTTTATTCCTGAAAGGAATCATTCATGCAGCCAAGCTGGAGCTTGACTCGATTAAAGTTACAGTGGATCGTTGTATCCTTCGCTTCCCAGGCAACGCTTACGAGAACGATTTGATTCTCCTTTATAAAATCGCGCTCACGCAGTCGCAAGGATTAAGGCAGTATGCTTTGGCTCTTGCAGCCTACCACTGGGGTGATGCCGAAGATGCATACGACCGCTCGATCAGGCTTGCAGAGAAAAACAAAGAGCTTGCCGATGAAGCCCTGCTTCTTGCGGCAGAAAGTCTTACCTTGCTTGGTCGGTGGAAAGAAGCGGAGATAACATATCTTAAGGTCATTGAGAATCATCCGAAAAGCCCTTTGAACACGCGTGCACAGTACGAAAGAGCAATGCTTCTTAAGGAGAAGCTCGATGATCCGTTGAGGGCTAAAGAGATACTCGAAGATCTGATCCTTCGCAATCCTACCTCGCTCTACGCCGACCTGGCAAGACAAGAGATATAGACCCCCGAACCTTATTCAACGAAACCTGCAATGGGCAGCTCTTACAACCCGCCTGATATCCAAACTATAGACGGGATTGACACAGGCCTTCTTGTCGGTAAACTCCAGAGATGGAAATATCACCGGCTGATGTCCGCAAAAAACAGTTCCGTTCCGCATTGCGTGGGGTCAATCCCAAGGAGGTTCGTGAGTTCCTCTACGAAGTTGCGATTGTGCTTGAGGGGCTTTATACCGAGAGAGAGCTGTTTAAAAGCAAGGTCTCCGAACTTGAGGAACGGGCTACCGAGTTCCGTCAGATGGAGCAAGTGCTGACACAAACACTTGAAGAAGCCCACGAGACAGCTGAAAGACTGCGAAAAAGTGCCAAAGAGGATGCTGAACGAATCAAAGCACAGGCGAAAAAGGAAGCGGAAACAATCTTAAATCACGCCAAAGAAGAACTCGAAGGAATCAGAGCCACTATCCGCAGTCTCAACGGTCAAAAACTTGCCTTCCTTGAAGAGATGGAAACCACAATTAACAGTTATAGAAGGATACTTGAGAGGTTGAAGGATGACACGGTTACAGATGAAACAACAAATTGAAGAAAGCCTGAAGTTTATCCGTTCCACAACCGATATTGTCCCTAAAGGTGCAGTGGTTTTGGGCACCGGATTGCAGGATGCAATCGGCGAGTTAGATGAAGCCGTAACAATCCCTTACTCTCACATCCCCCACTTCCCCACCCCGACCGTGCCCTCGCACCCAGGCGAACTACTAATCGGTCGCCTGGGCAACTACCCGCTCGCCGTGATGCGCGGCAGGATGCATTTCTACGAAGGCTATCAAATGGCCGAGATCACGTACCCTCTACGTGTGCTGTACACCCTCGGGGTAAGAACCCTTGTCGTTACCAACGCAGCCGGAGCGCTCAACATCAACTTCAAGGTTGGAGACATAGTAATCATATCCGATCACATTAACCTCATGGGGGCGAATCCCTTGCGAGGCTTCATACATGACGAGACTGCATCACGATTCCCTGTAATGACTCAAACCTACGACCCGGGACTTATGGATATCTTCACCGCCGCATGTCTTAAGAAAAAGGTACTTCCTCGTTCCGGGGTATACGTAGCTGTTGCCGGTCCCAGTCTTGAGACACCTGCCGAACTCCGATTCCTGCATACTATCGGAGGTGATCTGGTCGGGATGTCCACCGTTCCGGAGGCAATAGTCGCAGTCCAGCTTGGCGTTCGCGTTCTCGGCATCTCTGTTGTCTCCAACATAGCACTCTTTCTTCCCCAGCCTCTTCAGGGCGAGACTCTGGAAGAGATTACCTTCACGGCGACTCAGACCGCGAGTTCTCTGGCCCGTATATTTAAACACTTCTTCAAGGAACTGGCAAATGAAGGGACTTAAAAGACTCCTGCCCGCAGTACTGCTTTTGCTGCTTGCATGCGCCTCCGACGAGAAGCAGGCGCTGAACCGGGCCCGCGAGGCCTTGAATAACCGCGACTTCTCACGTGCGGTTGCAGAACTGGCGGCTCTGCGCAATAGTAAGGAGGAGCTGCCTTTGGAAGCGAGATACCTGCTTGGCCGTGCATATCTGGGGCTTAAGAATCTTGCGGAAGCCCAGATGCACTTCAAGGCACTGCTGTCTGAAGACACCACCTACCAGGACAGCGTCGCTTTGGCCTACAAACAAAGGGGACTTGAATTGGGTAAGGTCGGGGAGCGCGAGCTGGCACTGGAGTGCTTCGAGGAGGCGATGCGAATATCTACTGCCATAGATATGAGCGATGCGTACGTCCTTATGGGTAAACTCTACTCAAAATACGGGGAGCTCGGCCGCTCAGTCTACTACTATCGCAAGGCACTTGCCACACTCTCCGACTCCACTACCCGCGCATTGACCTGGGAGAAGTTGATACTTATCCTTGAGCGGCTTGGCGATCCAGGGGATGCGTTTATAGCTACCGAGGAAGCCATGCACGAACACCACTACTACCTTGAACCACGCTATTGCCAGAACGGTTACCGCTACGCCCAGGACCTTCTGTACCGCGGCCAGATGGACAGCGCAGACCTGATCATCACAAGGGTTCTCGAAGTCCCGCTCTCCCCTATGCTTCGGGATGATATCTACTTTCTCGCAGGTGAAATAAGACTAAAGAATGGAGATATTGAAGGTGCACGTGCCGCTTACCGTGAGGTGCTTAAACTCAGCGTGAATGCGTCCAGCGCCCTCATTCAACGAGCACGTGAACGACTTGCACTGCTTGGTGAGGAGGTTCAGTAATCCTCATGACTTCGAGTAGATCTATCAAATCACTTATACTGGTTATTGTTTTTCTTCCTGCCGCCGGATACGCAAAACTACCCAAGCCTGAGAAGCTCCCGGCAGACAGCGTGTTTCTGGCAGGTGAGGAGTTATATAGAGAAGGTAGATTCAGGAAAGCGGTCGCCTATCTTAACTACTTCGTCCTTAACTATCCGGTCAAGGCAAAAGTAGCGTTGGCCCAATACCACCTGGCGGACTCCTACTACAGGCTTAAGCGCTTCCAGGAGGCGTCGGTTGAGTATGAGTTCCTTTACAAACAGTTTCCCAACTCCCCCTTTGCAGAAGAAGCCCAGCTTAAAGCGGCACAGGCCACATTTGAGATATCCGAACCCTACTACCGCGAGCAACACCTTACCCTGGACTCAAGGCGCATGGCCGAGGATTTCCTGACGCGCTATCCCAACTCCGAGTTTTCTTCTCAGGCACGCGACCTGTTGGCTCGAATTGAAAACAAACTCGCGCGCAAGGAACTTGAGGCGGCTAAGCTCTACTTCAAGTTCAAGGAGTACGAAGCGGCCATAATGATGCTTGAATACACGGTAGGCACTTATCCTCTTGCCAGTAAGGTGAACGCCGAAATAAACTACTATCTCGCCCTCTCCAAAGCCAGATTCGGAGAAGAGGAAGAAGCCCAAGCCATACTTGAAGAGCTGCTTGAGAATCCCAAGTGGTCAAAAAAAGCTCAAAAAGCCCTGGATCGTCTGGCTAAAGATAAATAATGGGGCGCATTGGTGTATTCGGGGGCCGCTTCGATCCACCTCACCTTGCTCACCTCATACATGCAAAACTTGTGTTTGAGATGTTTGAACTTGATAAGATTCTATTCATACCCGCCGCAAGTCCGCCTCACAAGGAAGTATATGCATCATTCACCGATCGAGTTCAGATGCTCGGGTTGGCAATCGAAGGAAACGCTTCTTTTGAGGTCTCCGAGATCGAATGGAAAGAAGGCATCTCCTACACCGTCGATACATTGAGAAGATTGAAAGCACTTTTTACCCCAACCCAACTCTTTTTAATCCTCGGCCGGGACGAGTACGAGTGCCTGAACACATGGCATGAACCGGAACGTATCATCGAGATGGCTGAGCTTGTGGTTTTACCCAGAGGGATGAAGGGAGGCATAAGCTCGAAGCCCGGCATCCACTTCCCGGATCTGCCACTTCTGGATATATCTTCATCCGATATTCGGAAACGCGTGGCAAACGGAAAACCTATCCGCAGCTGGGTGCCGCAAAAGGTGGAGATCTACATCAGGCAGCAAAACCTTTACAAGGAGGGTTTATGAGCGATTTATGGAAAGAGGTTACAACCTGGCTTTCGGAAGCTACCCGCTCTGCTATCAAGGAAACAGAGGACCTTGCGCGCCGTGGGCGCGTAAAGACGGAACTCCTCGGGATCAATACCGCACTCAGCGACAAGTTCGCGGCTTTAGGCGGTGTGGTCTATGAGATAATCAAAAAACCCGGACGCGGCTCCATCAAGGCTAATGCCAGGGTTAAAAAGCTCGTGGCCGAGATAGCCAGGCTGGAAGCTCAACTGCGCGCCAAAAAGACAACTACTGGAACAGCCAAGAAAACGCAGGGAGCGAAGAAATCTGCAACCAAGGCTTCAGGTAAGAAGCCTTCTTCGACAAAGAAGACAACCGCCAGGACTAAAGCAAAGCCGAAGAAAAAGTAGGATTGCCGCTAACACCCTCTGTTCACTCACAGGTCGAGGTGGTCATTTAACGCAGGTTGGATTAAGCTCCTACCCTAAGTTCCTGTAACAACTGACGAAATCAATAGAAGACCGACAAGAGAAGCAAGGTTGAAGGATTAATATGGCAGCTACAGACCCATACAGATCTATCCGCCCAGGCGTAAGAGCGGAATACCCTTGACGCACAAGGGACATTCCTCCGGTTTGTAGACGGGAAGAACACAGCGCAGCGCTGACACGTAGGAGAAATCTGAAGGAGGTTCAGCCGCCCTGTCTACCAGGACGGCAACCTGCACAACCTCACCGCCGCATTCCTGTACCGCAGCTATGGTTTTGCGCACCGACCCACCGGTGGTCATAACGTCATCTACTACCAGCACCCGTTCACCTTGAGAGACCCCGCGACCTCGACGTATTACAAATCCTTCATCCTGGCCTTTTTCCGCATAACTGGCAGGTATTCCCAGCTGACCGGCCAACTCGTAGGCTACGATCATCCCGCCCAGGGAAGGTCCTACCACCCGATCGAATGGTACTTCAAGTTTAGTTAGAAGTACTTTAACGAACTCGGAGAGTATCTCCGGACGTTCCAAAAGATAAAACTTCTCCACGTACACGCCGGAGTGCAATCCGGACCTCAATAGAAAGTGACCTTCCTTTACTGCACCGCATTTTTTGGCAAGCATTAAAAGGTCAGCCGGACTCACCCTTAAGCTCCCTTTTATATCGCTCGATCACCGCAACCGGATCGTCCGCGTGGACTATCGGGCGGCCTACCACAATGAAGTCCGCACCTGCCGCAGCAGCACCAGCCGGGGTATTGACACGCATCTGATCACCGGCATCCTCATCCGGCAGCCTTATCCCGGGGGTAACGACAACGAAATCATCACCGCAGACCTTTTTGATCTTTTTGATCTCCTGAGTCGAGGCAACCACCCCGGAAAGCCCTGCACTCTTGGCAAGCTGGGCCAGAAGAAGAACGTGTTCGTCCAGATTGTTGGATGGTGAACCGAAGAGATCCCTGAATGCCGCCTCGTCAATCGAGGTAAGAATGGTGACACCGAGGATGAGCGGCACACCCTTGTGAAAACTCCAGGTCTCCTTCACCGCAGCCTCCATCATCTCAAAACCGCCCATGGCGTGCACGTTGAACATGTCAACCCCGAGCTCGATGCAGCAGGCGGCTGCACGCGCTACGGTGGATGGGATATCGTGAAACTTAAGATCCAAAAATACCTTCTTTCCCTCGTCCTTTATGAGCTTTAGGGCATCAGGACCTGTTTTGGTGTAAAGACCGGCATCAATCTTGTACCAATTAAGGTGCCCTGAGGTCTTCTTAACGAACGCGGCAAGCTCCGCCAGGGACGGCAGGTTAGCCGCAACAATCAACTCGGTCATCTCTCCTCCAATCGGCCGATAATCCCTGCAGGGGAAATTCCCTCCTGCTCGAAGTAGCGCTTCAACTCCTCAAGGATACGCAGGCCAGCTTCGGGGTCAACCAGATTGATACTGCCTAACTGAACCAGACTTGCCCCTGCCAGAAGGTACTCGATCACATCGGTGCCTGAGGTAACTCCTCCAGATGCGATCACAGGTATATTTATCTGTCGAGACACCTCTTTAACGATGTAGAGAACGTATGGTTTTATAGCAGGGCCGGAAAGCCCGCCCGAGCCGGCACCAAGAAAAGGCTTCCTTCCTTTGATGTCGATAACGAGTGCGTTAAGAGTGTTGATTAGAACCAAAGCGTCTGCTCCGGCATCAGCTGCCGCTTTTGAGGTCTCGCGCACGTCGCAGAAGTTGGAGGTGAGCTTGGCCCATAGGGGCTTGGTGGTAAGGGAGCGCGCAAGAGAAGTAACCTTTCCTACTCGATCTGCCGATTGTCCCAATGCCGCTCCACCCTCCTTGACGTTGGGGCAGGAAAGGTTAAGCTCGAAACCTGCGATCTTCTCCTCATCACTTAAGGATTCAATCAGGATACGAAAATCATCGAGGTCCACCCCGGCCAGATTAACGTAAAGGGGTGTTGAGATGTCAATCAATGGGAGGGTTTCTTCCTTGAAACGCTTCAGCCCGACGTTCTCAAGCCCCACCGAGTTGATGACCGTTTCTCTGCTATCCCAGATACGTGGCTGCGGATTGCCAACACACTCCTGGACGGTGATCCCCTTAGTAACGAATGCACCCATACGATCTATAACATGGGTGTGGGTGAGGCCGTATCCAAACGTACCTGATGCAAGAACCAGGGGATTACGGAAACGTGCCTTACCGAGGAAGACTTCAAGGCTCACAGCTCGATCTCCTCAAGGTTAAACACAGGTCCTTCGGTACAGACCCTATGGTAGCGACCGTCTCGGCCAAGAACCCCACACCCCATACATAAACCTGTTCCGCAGCCCATGCGGGATTCAAGGAACGCGTATAAAGGCTTTCCGAGATCGAGGCGTTTAAGCGCTGCAAACATCGACTCCGGTCCGCAGGCGTAGAATATCTGGATGTCGTTAATTGCTGGAAGCGCAGGCAGTATATCGGTCAGAAGGCCCTTCTGCCCGCACGAGCCGTCGTCTGTGGCAAGTATCACCTTACGGCAGAGGGAGCCGAACTCTTCGGTAAGGATAAGCTCTTCCTTGGTTCCTGCTGCAAGCAAGGCATCAACCTCTACTCTTTGCTCGTTAAGCTTTCGAGCCAAATAAAGAAGCGGCGCTGCTCCAATCCCACCGGCCAGAAGCATGACCGGTCCTTCAGAAGGCATAGCTACCCCTTGCCCTAATGGTCCTGCAAGATTAAGTTTTGAGCCTTCAGTGAGTTGAGAGAGCCAGGCCGTACCTTTTCCGACGACTCGCAGAACGAATCGTAACCGCATAGCGTCCCGATCAGCCACGGAAAACGCCCTTCTTAAAAACCTCGCACCTGTAAGAAACTCGAAGAACTGGCCCGGCTCGACATCCCCAAGGTCTTCAAACTCAACCTGAAGCGAGTAAAGCCCTGGGCCAAGCCTGCGGTTCTCAAGTAGAGTCGCCTGATGCCTCTTCATAACCAAGAAGCTCGCGGGCGTCATTTGCCTCTTTACTTTCCGGATAAAGCTCAAGCAGGCGCTCGAACACCTCATGCCAGAGCGTATCGTTCAGGCGATATCTGCGCAACCAGACAATCCCGTAAAGCGCTTTGGGAGCGTACTCGCTTTCAGGATAGCCCTCCACAACCTTGGCATACTCTTCCACAGCGCGCCCCAGATCGCCAAAGTTCAGAAAATACGTCTCTGCAAGTTTGAATTGTTCCTTTGCAGGATCAACGTTCGTGGTATCCGTGGAATCCGGTTCCAGCAGGCGAGCTTCCAGAAGTGACTTCTTGAACTCCGCGAGTGAGGCATAATCAGAGCGCCTCTCACGGGTTGTTATTGTATCGTAGTAAACGAGGGCAAGATCGTATCTTTGCTGAATTTCATAGAGATTTGCCAGTATAAAGAACGCCTCGGCCCTGGAGTTGCCGGAAGGAATCTGGGCAAGAAGTTTTTCTGCCTGACTGCTGTCTCCTTCAGCTAATTCGATCTTGGCCGTCAAAAGATCGCTTCTCTCGTCGATATCCCTGTACTGGCCCTTGACTTTCCGCAAGGTTCGACGTGCCGCAACGTAATCTTCCTCGAGATAGTGAAGCTCAGCCAAGGTTAGAAAGCGTCCGAAGTTCTCCTTTGACGTCCCGGCACGCTTAAGATAGCGTTCATAGGTCTTGATAGCCGAAAGAGTATCCCCGCCTGCAAGTTCTATCTCGGCAAGGTGAAGTCGCGCATCACTGACAAGATCACCTTGCGGGTAACTATCGAGGAACCCCTTAAATGCGCTACGCGCTCCATCCAAATCCTCTTCCTCCTTAAAGGCCAAAGCCCACCTGAAACGAGCGCCGCGCCCGAAACGTTTTGAATCAAACATTCTCTGAAGAGCCAGGCGCCCCTCGGAGTACTGTTTAAGCCCTATAAGCGTCAAAGCGTAATGGTAACGGGCTTCCTCAGTAAAGGGACTATCGGAGAAATGTTCAAGGAACCCCTCAAACTGGCTGCGAGCCTTCTCGTAATTCTCCATCCAGTAATAGTTCATCGCAATGAGAAAAAAGGCATCGTCTACCCAGCGGGAATCCGGATAATCACGCGCTACAATCACCGTCTTCTCAAGCGATTTCTTGAACTGGGCTTTACCAGTGCCTTTTTTTGACTCCTCATCTTTCAACCCTTCCTTGTAATAACGCTGGGCGTTGTAAAACGTGTTAAAGTAAGCGCATCCTGAAAGCAGGGCCAGAATGCCTCCTGCCCAGAGAGAGGTCTTAAGGGCGTTCACCACCCTGCGTAATCCTGAGCTCGACATCATAGAGATGAGCAACGATTACGTACAGATTTAAGGTTCACCCCTGAGGAGGCATGAGGATTCCTACACCCTACTAATATGCAAAAAGGTCCGCTCATGTCTCACGGAACTGTCTGAGGAAACGAAGATCGTTGGAGTAGAAGTGGCGGATATCATCGATACGGTAATGTATCATCGCGATCCGTTCTACCCCCATACCGAAGGCAAAACCGGTAACCTTATCTGGATCGTAGCCTACATTGCGTAAGACCTGGGGATGAACCATGCCGCAGCCAAGGATCTCAACCCAGCCGGTATGAGCACAGACCTTACATCCTGCACCGCCACAGATGACGCAGGAGATGGAAAGCTCGGCCGAAGGTTCGGTAAAGGGGAAGTAGGAGGGCGAGAACCGAACCCCGATATCCGAACCGAACATCTCCTGCGAGAAGACCTCAAGGGTACCCTTGAGGTCTGCAAAACTCACACCCTCATCCACATAGAGCCCCTCTATCTGGTAGAAAACAGGTGAGTGCGAGGAATCGAACGCATCGCGCCTGTAAACCCGACCCGGTGCGATTACCCTGACCGGAGGATGCATATTCTCCATCACGCGAATCTGCACAGGGGATGTGTGAGAACGCAGAAGCAGGCCGCCGGGGAGATAGAAGTTTCCGAACATCTCGCCGCGAGCCGGATGACCCTTGGGGATATTGAGGGCCTCGAAGTTATACCAGTCGGTTTCTATCTCGGGACCGAGTATCTCCTCAAAACCCATACCTGCGAAGATCTCTACGATCCGATCGGTCACAAGGGTAATGGGATGCCTATACCCAACGAAACGCTTGCGTCCCGGCAGGGTGAGATCTATTGCCTCGCTCGCCGATTTAGTCTCCAGTCCGGCTTGGCGCTTCACCAGCGCATCAGTTAACTCATCCTTCAATGCGTTAGCCGCCTGACCAACGCTGCGGCGTTCCTCCTCGGATAAGCTTTTAAGCGAACGCAGCACCAAGGTAAGTTCCCCTGCTTTACGTCCCATATAGCGAACCCTCAACCTCTCCAGTTCAGCAGGGGTTTTTGCCGCGGCTATCTCGGCAAGGGCCTGCTTTTTAAGAAGAGCTAGCCTTTCCTGCATTAAGACCTTCCTTCACCTTCCCGACGAGAGCACCGAAATCCTCCGGGTTCTCAACTGCAAGTTGAGCAAGGACCTTGCGTGAGAGCTCGATCCTATCTTGCCTCAGGCCGTAGATGAAACGGCTGTAGTTAAGGCCCAATGGCCTTAAGGCTGCGTTGATACGGATATTCCAAAGCGCACGCATCTGGCGCTTCTTGCGTCTGCGATCACGATAGCTCGTATCCCAGGCCTTCTGAACCGCGTTGCGTATGCTGCGGGTCAGGCGGTGCTTACCACCCCAATAGCCTCGTGAATAGCTACGCCACTTCTTAATGCGAGCATGGCCCGCAGGTCCGCCTTTCACTCGTGGCATTCCTTCTCCTTCTTCCTAAATCTTTTTCACTTACTCCGCCCTACATTGGGCAGAAGCCTTTTCATACGTCTCTCGTTCCTACCCTCGATGATAGTGGATTGGCGCAGCTTTCGTTTGCGAGATTTGCTCTTTGACTCCAGCAAGTGGCTGTGCCCTGACTTGTAACGTTTCAACTTACCCCTGCCGGTCACCTTCACACGCTTAGCCAATGAGCGTTTTGTCTTCATCTTCGGCATCCTATCTCTCCTTAATAATCTCGGCTTTCTTCAGCTTTTCCCTTCTTCACTCACGGCGATGAGTTTCTTTTCAGGACTGCTCTTCTCGCTCTCAGCAGGCTTCTTTTCCTTGACGCCTCGTTTACCCACGCCCTTAAGCGGAACGAACATGGCTTGCCAGGAAAACCTGGTGGTTCCCTCAAGGAACGGTTTCCCTTCAAGCATAGCGATGTCTGAGAGACTTTCCTGGATGCGTTCTATCATCTCCAGGCCGCGGTCCTTGTGAACCACCTCTCGTCCTCGCAGTCTGACTGTTACCTTAACGCGATCCTTGGCCTCGAGGAACTCACTCATCTTGCGTATTTTGGTATCGAAGTCATGCCCGCTTATCTTTAACGTGAGCCGCATCTGCCGTACTGACACGGTATGTTGATGCTTTTTAGCCGCCTGTTGCTTAGCCTTCTCCTCGTAGAGGAACTTTCCATAATCAAGTATCCGGCAAACAGGGGGGTCGGCGTCGGAAGCAATCTCTACCAGATCATACCCCTGAGCAGAAGCCATCCGCATCGCTTCCTTAATGGGAAGGATACCAATCATCTTCTTATCTATGCCGATTACTCGTACGTAGCTGGCTCTAATTTCGTAATTTATGCGGTGACGACGTCTTGGTTTGGGCGGCGGCCCGGTAAAGCGTCTTCTAATCTATCACCTCCGTTGTTTGATTTCCTTCTTAAGGCGTTTAATCGCTTCGGACAGCGAAAACGCTCCCAGATCACCCTCACCGTGCCTTCGCATGGTAAGGGTACCTTCTTTAGCCTCTCGTGCGCCAAGCACGATCATGTAGGGAACCTTCTCGGTCTCGAACTTACGTATCTTTGCACCTATCTTTTCAGCTGAAAAATCGGTTACCGTTCTGATCCCTTCATCTATAAGCTCGGCTGCCACCTCGGATGCGTATTCCGCAGCTGCATCTGTAACCGTGAGAACGGCTACCTGATACGGAGCGAGCCAGAGGGGAAAGTTCCCTTTGTAAAACTCTATCAAACCTCCCACGAAACGCTCCATGGCACCCAGTATCGCGCGATGGATCACCCTGACCTCGTGTTCTTGACCGTCTTCTCCCACATAGACCAATCCGAAGCGCTCTGGCAGGTTGAAATCGAACTGGATGGTCGATCCCTGCCATGGACGTCCCAGGGCATCTACGAGCTTTATATCGATCTTCGGCCCGTAGAACACAGCCTCACCAGGCATTCTCTTGTATGGAACCTCATTGTCCTTAAGCACCTTCTCAAGAATTCCCTGCGCTTCTTCCCACTTTTCGGGTGTGCCTGCGTACTTTCCCGGCTTCCCAGGTTCCCAGAGCGATAGCTCGACCTTGATATCCTTGTACCCGAACGCCCTGATCATATACAGGCAAAAGTCAAGGACACCGGCGATCTCATCCGAAACCTGCTCGGGCGTGCAAAAGATGTGACCGTCGTCAATGGTGAAACCTCGCACGCGAAGCATACCGTGCAAAACGCCTGAACGCTCGTTGCGGTATACGGTGCCGAGCTCGGCATACCTTATGGGAAGCTCACGGTAGCTGTGCCTGGTAGCCTGATAAAGCATCATATGTCCGGGACAGTTCATGGGCTTGATGGCATACTCGTGGTCCTCGATAGTGGTAAAGAACATGTTTTTCTTGTAGTAATCGTAATGACCTGAAATCTTCCAGAGTTCTGCCCGAGCGATGTGAGGGGTGGATACCAGTTGGTAACCGCGTTTAATGTGTTCAGTGGTCCAGAAATCCTCGATAACACGACGGATAATGGCTCCCTTGGGTTTCCAAAGTACAAGACCGGGACCCACCTCCTCGAATATCTCGTAAAGACCAAGCTGACGTCCCAGTACGCGGTGATCTGAAGCTCTGGCCTCCTCAAGACGAGCAAGATAGGCATCCAGTTCCTCTTGAGTAGGGAAGGATATACCGTAGATGCGCTGAAGCATCTGTTTCGTCTCGTCCCCACGCCAGTAAGCGCCCGCGACTGAGAGGAGCTTGAACGCGGCGATCTTGGAGGTATCGTCCAGATGCGGACCCCGGCATAGATCAAGGAAATCACCCTGTTCGTAGAGGCTCACCTCCTCGTCGGCGATCTCTGAAAGCAGCTCAAGCTTGAGGTCTTCACCCACGAATCGGTAGTAGTGCTCAAGCTTTGCCTTTGGGAATAAACGACGCCGGATAGGCAAATCTTGTGCGGCAAGTCTCTGCATCTCCTTCTCGATCCTGCGAAGATCCTGCTCGGTAAATGGGTGATCCACCTGGAAGTCGTAGTAGAATCCCTCTTCGATCGGAGGACCAATAGCAAGCTTAGCACTAGGAAAGAGCCGTTTGACGGCGTGCGCCAAAAGATGCGAGGAGGAGTGCCAGAAGACCTTGCGTCCTTCCTCGTCGGAGAACGTAAGCCAGCGAATTTCGGCATCTTCCTTAAGTGATGTGGCAAGATCCACCGGCCTGCCGTTCACCACGGCGGCAAATGCCCCATCGGGGGCCAGATCGCGAAGACGAACACCGTCTTCAACGTCACGAGCAACACCATCAAGCGTTACTTTAACCATTGTCGTAAGTTTACACGATCTAGGGCTTGTGTCAAGCCAATTAAGTCCTTGAAGCTAAAGAGGATGCCTTCAAAATGAGGGGTTACGGCTTGCAATGGGATCCAACGCCCTCTACTTTGGCATTGAACTCATTGCGGTTTATCACTTCCTCTCGCCCCGCCCGTGCCTTAGCGTGGACTTCTACGATGATGAACACGGCTACGTTGGCTGCGGGTGTGGATACGTGCTGTACTCAAATACCCACGGCGAGAGCTGGTATAGTTTGGACAGCCTACCTGAGAAGAGGCTTCCTTGGGACGGCGTGGGGTTTCACATAGGCTCCATCCCCCGCG
>DAOVCF010000071.1 GCA_030670165.1 Candidatus Stahliibacteriota bacterium
GAAGGGAAAAACCATCGAAGAGGCCGAGAATGTTACGTGGAAACAGGCTGCAGAGGAGCTTGATGGACTTCCTCCTGTAAAGATGCACTGCGCGGTGCTGGCTGTGGACGCCTTGAAATCGGCAATCGAGCAGTGGAAGGAGAAGAAAGGGCTTGCGGATAAAAGACCCACCACCCCGGACAAGGTGCTTCGCAAGCTGCGCAACGTTTTAAACCCCCTGACCGGCGCATCCATCGTACGCATGCAGCTCATTAGGGATTTCGACGTCAAGGATGGGGTGATAACCATAGACCTCGATTTGACCCCAGACCATAAGTTCGCATCCCATATCAAAGAAGAGATCCATGAGAAGCTCGATCATCTCTGGGATGTCAAGGAAGTGAAGATAAACTTCGTGGGCGAGTCGGAGTCCTAGACAACATCCCTCCGAAAAGTTGTTGGGTGCCACATTGAGATATTCGATTAAGTAGCCCACTTGACAAATTGCGTTTCATCGATTAAGGTTAGTTAAATCTTGTTAACCCTACCGAGGAGGAGATATGACCGCCTTGTTCGTTTTGCTTTCTCTCGTTTCAGCGGGTGACGTGAATCGGGGGATAACTACTGAGGTGTGGCCGGTGGAACCTGAGGCTGTCGTTGGGGAGATTACGGAGCCCTGGCAGGCAGAACCGCCGGGGTTGCGGGTCGTTTATGACAGCCAGACCTATGACACACTCTCTTTCCGCATGCTGCTTCCCCCTTTGACTGGCCTTGTCCTGCGCTGCGATCCTGACGCCCTTACCCTTGCCGATACCCTTGCACCCGACTACGGCCTGACTGCAGATGCCGAAGCCGCGGTCGCCGCAGCACCCGCCTGGATGAGACCTGATCTCGTGGATAACCTGATGCAGCTGATGTCTACAAAACAGAACGCGTTGGCTGAGATGATCCTGAACCCTACCGATCCTCGCTTGCGCGACGAAATCGCATTCCAGGCGGCGCATATCTCACCTCTACACCTCATGACTATGAACCTGTCCGTCATAACGAGCAATCTGGATTCACTGTTTGCTATCGACGACGATTTGCAATACGTGGAGATCGTGGATTACGGTAACCCTGCAACCGATGATGATTATTACTCCACCACTCGCTACACGGCGCATGAGGGCGGCTCAGACGTGACGTTCGAGATTCCTTATGAGATCTACTACTGGTACGTGATCATGCCGCGGATCACCGACGAGTTTCCCAAGATCATCTACGAGCGGTTCTGGCGTGAGTTTCTCTACTACGATAACGGCACCACCTCATACACCGCGAATCCAGCAGGAGATCCCTATCCGCTTCTGCGCGACGTTCTTGATGATATTACCTACGTCTGGGACGGCGAAAAGCACGTCTGGCCCAGTGATAGAGACACTACTTCAGATATGTGTGCTCTCGACGCCGTCGGCTGGTGGACATCAAGGGTCCTGCCGAGTAAATATACTGGTGGTCCTCGATATATTCAGCCCAATCAGCTCGCCACCTGTCATTACGGCAACTGCGGTGAGTGCCAGGATCTTTTCTGCGCCGGGCTCAGAACCGGTTTGATCCCTGCCCTGGGCACGATGGACATTAACGAGGATCATGTGTGGAACGCGTTCTGGTGGCCGTTTGACTATGCTTCACCAGATGAGGGCGTATGGTACGAGTGTCAGGTTGATCTGGGCGGTGGGGTAACGCACGCTGCGGATTCAAACACCTCCTACGACGATGATCGCACGGGCAGCGCCAAGCACTGTTCAATGATCTGGAACTGGCGGCCTGACGGTTTTCAGTGGAGCACTATTGAGATGTACTCGGATTACTGCACCCTGACCGTTGCCGTCTACGATACGGCCGGCAACCCTGTACCAAACGCGGATGTCAAGCTCTCAAGCGAAGGCTGGCACACGATTCAGAAGTATAAGGGGTTCTCCGGTATCACCGACCGCAACGGCGTCTTTACTACAACCCTGGGAGAGGAACAGAACTACTACGCCTCGGCCTACCTGGAAAGCCTGGGGCAGATTATCGATTCCGCATCGGCCCTGGCTGGAACGCATTTTTCTATCCCCTGCACACTAACCACGAACTATAAGCCCCAGCCACGCGAACTTGAGTTCTCTACATACGAGCGCTTCCCGATCGAAGGAAAGATTGATTCAGTCCTTCCCTTACCATCCGAGGAAGTCTGTTACATTGTATTCTTCAACAACTATGCTGAGATGGGAGAGGTTATCTCCGGCACCGTCTCGTTTGAGGGTACGGATTTACGACTTCAGGCCGATGCCGAGTATGATCTGGGACACTGCCCTACCTATTCCTACGAAGAGAGGCCGAGCCAATCCGCTGTTCAGTTTGCACCCGGCAGGCTTACCGATTTCATGATCACGGATTATGAGGGTGTGCGCGTTTTAGGGGTGGCCGAGCCCTCCTCGCCCTCCTCTGTGATGCGAGAACCGCTACTGCTCCAGGTGGTGCCGTTTTCTCGAGGCAATGTAACAAGCTTTACGATCACCGGCTGCCGTGAAAGCGTGAAGCTGGCCATCTATGACAAACTCGGACGCAGGGTATATGAAACTTCAGCTGATCCCGATCCCTCAGGTAACGCTACTGTAAAGTGGCATGGCGCAGATCGCGTGGGGCAGGCTCAGCCCTCAGGTGTCTACTTCGTACGGGTCCAGTCCGGCGACCAGCAGTTGACCAGCAAGTTCGTTATGCTACGCTGATAGGTGCGTTAAAAATGGGAACGGGAAAGGAGCATAGGCACTGTCCGCTAACCATCTCTTGGCGCACAGACTCGGTTTGTTTGACAACCTTTGCTATCACGGGTAGAATCAAGTAGAGCATAGATGAAACGATGCAAACAAACCTGGAGGTTTTGATGAGGACCAATGGCCGTAGTATTCCCCTACTTGCACTTGCCGCGATATCGTTGCCCCTTGCGGCCGGGGTGGTTCAAGCGGGCGAGCTGCAATACGTTTTAGAGTTTTCCTCAAGCGAGCTTCGTATAGAAACGGTTGGTGAGTATACCCTTATCTCGTTTTCCGACGCCTGCTACGACGCGGAGCCCGGGCATCCGCTCGTGCCCTTTATGGTCAAGCGCTATCTCCTTCCAAGGGGTATGCGCGTAAGCCGGGTTCGTCTTGAGGTCTTAAGCATCAGGACGCTTAGCGTGGCTAAACCCCTCTATCCTGCGCAGCCTGCCAGGCCATTGAGCTGGGAGGAGATTGAGTTTGTCGAGCCGCTTGCAGAGGTCTATTCCTGGACTGTGCCCTTGTTCGATTTCCAAGCCGAGCTCTTATCCGAGGGTCTGCTGGAGGGCGAACGGATCGCGGCGATTGCACTGCGTCCTATCCGCTACGTACCTGCCCAGGGCAAGATAGAAGTTGCTGAAAACATGGTACTTACGATCGAGTACGAACAGGATTTTTCTTATTCCTCGCTCGGTTCTCTTTCAGTTGGCCAGACAGCGGGTCTCAGGCAGAGGCTTCGGGGTTTGGTCGAGAACCCTGAGTTGGCCGGCGCGCTTACAACCTTCTCGGTCCCTGCCCCTGACGAGTATCGTCATGTCATCGTGACGCCCGCATCGCTCGTAAGTTCGTTTCAGCCGCTTGCCGATTGGAACACAAGGCTGGGTGATCGGGACACGGTTGTTTCTTTGGAGAGCATTGATGCCGGTTTTAGTGGCCGGGATCTTGCCGAGAAGATACGCAACTTCGTCTCTTATGCACACGAGGAGTGGGGGCTTGAGTATCTACTGCTTGGAGGAGACGCAAATCTCGTACCCACCCGGGATTGCTGGGTGGTACAGAGCGGCTGGTGGCCTCATCCATACGATACGATCCCGACGGACATGTATTTCGGAGCCCTGGATGGGGACTGGGATGCCGACGGCGATGATGTCTTCGGGGAGATGAACGACAACCCTGACCTGTATGCCGAGGTTGCGGTTGGTCGCGCCTGTGTTGACAATGCAGACCAGGTTGAGCTTTTTGTTGATAAGGTGAAGGCCTACCAGGAGAATCCGCCTGAAGGCTTCGCCGACAAGCTCATGCTGCCCGCGGAGATCTTATGGACAAACCCCTATTACCCGGGCGACGCGACCAATAACAGTATCGCTAACTTCGCGCATCCTGCAACGAGGATCGCCAGGATGTACGAGACCCAGGGAACGCTGTCGCGTACAGCGGTCCAGGATTCGCTTAACGTTGGTGTGGGGCTCGTCCATCACATAGCCCACGGCAACGTAATCGGCATCTCATGTGCGAATGGTCTGTTCATCACCACCCATGCGAGCAATCTTACCAATGCTGGCAAGACCCCGGTGTACGTTTCCATCGCATGTTTGGTAGGCGCGTTCGATTACAACAGCCCTGACTGTCTGGTTGAGGCGTTCCAGAATGCGGAAGAAGGTGGCACGGTAGCCTGGGTAGGCAACTCCCGCTACGGCTGGGGTACACCACCAGTACGCGGTCCCTCCGAGGACCTGGACGTATCCTTCTTCGAGACCCTCTACGATAAGGCGAACCCCGAGGCGGGCCCGACCCTTATTGCGGCCAAGGACGATAACGCCGGATACTGGGGCTCCTACTGGGTCGGACGCTGGTGCATATACGAACTCAGCCTGCACGGCGATCCTGCGATGCCAATCCATTCGCGTGAGATCTCGGCTTTCATCGTCACCCATGACGAGCCGCACGCAGGTCCTCAGACCTTCAAGGTCACGGTCGGCTCAGAGGCCGGTTACCCGGTTGAGGGTATGCTCGTTTGCGTTCGCCAGGAGCCTTACGTGTATGCCTGGGCAAGAACCGACGCTTCCGGCGATGCCTATCTGGATATCAGCCCGGTAGCGGGTCCGATGAGTATTGCCGTGAGCGGGGCAAATCACCGTGTGTGGATTGACAACGATCTTGAGGCTCGGGGCCGCGACCTTGCATGTACCCGCATCATCGAGCCGGTGGGCAAGATCGAGCCGGAAGAGATAAAGCCCAGAGCGGTTATCGCCAACCTCGGCGGAGGCGTGGATTCCTGCTTTGCCAAGTGCCGTATCACAGGGCCGAGTGCCCACTACGAAAAAGGCGATCTTGAGGGCATCGTTTACCTCGATCCGGGCGAAGAGGACGACGTAAACTTCCCCTTATGGATGCCACCGGGTGGACCGGGGGACCGCTACAGGGTCGAGGTGACCGTATACCTCTGGCCTGAGAAGACGACAGAGGATGAGAATCCTTCTAACAACACCCTGGTCGATTACTGTACGATCCTTGCCGGTGTAGAGGTCACGGCCACGACGATCGTAGCGCCTGAGCAGGACTCAGCCTGTGCACGGACGAATCCTGAGGCGTGGTTTACGAGTCTCGGCACACTCCCTGCAAGCGAGTTCTACTGCCACTCGGAGATCGCCTCTATGAGCTATCATACCGCGCCTTACCACGACAGCTTCTACGTGGCAGGGCCTTTGGAGCCCGGCGACTCTACTAACGTGAAGTTTGCCTCCTGGGTCTGCTCGGACAGCCTCCTGTACATGGCCACCTTCTACGCCACCAGCGCAACCGAGGATTATCTGGCGTCCACCACTATGGGGGTTATGTTCCAGGGTGTGCCTTGGACAGGCATAGCTGAAGAACCAGATGTGCTTCGGATAGAAATTGCAGGGCCTAATCCTTCTGCAGCAGGCACCTTTGTGAGTTACTCTGTTGGGACCCCGACCAAGGTAACAGTTCGCATCTTTGACGTGACCGGTAAGCTGGTGCGTACGCTTCAGGAGGGCGAGCTTTCAGGAGAAGGCAGTCTTTCATGGGACGGCACCGACGATGCCGGCCGCAGGCTTTCAGACGGCCTTTATTTCATACGGATAACCACGCCAGGCTTCACGAGAACCGTCAAGATCGTTATGGTCAGATAAAACAGCTTCACCACGAGGTATTGGTTGGTTGATATGTAACATTCAGTAGAGAAAAACCAGAGGTTGCACAGGAGTGATTTAAAAGTTTTCTAGGAAGCTAACTTAGTCGGGAACTTGACAAGTGGGGAGATTAGACTATAATCCTTAATTGGAGGGGCAAGAGAGGTGGTAGGAAATTTGAACTGTGGAAGGACAGAGTCTTTCCATGGGTGTTCTTTGGAAAATTGGGAGTGCAAGCGGAGAGTACAAGTTCAAGCTACTAAGGGTGTACGGTGGATGCCTTGGTATCTGGCGGCGATGAAGGACGTGGTAAGCTGCGATAAGCGTCGGTGAGGTGCAAACAACTTTTGACCCGGCGATCTCCGAATGGGAAAACCCGGCAGGGGTCATGCCCTGTCATCCCGGTTACAACGTGGCCGGGAAGCCAACCCGGGGAAGTGAAACATCTCAGTACCCGGAGGAAAAGAAAGCGAAGCGATTCCCCCAGTAGCGGCGAGCGAAAAGGGAACAGCCTAAACCGACTGAGGTGCCAAGCCTGCAGGCATTGCCTCAGCGGTGTCGTGGGACCTGTCGTCCTCAAGCTGCAGCTTAGAGGAGAAAGTTACAAAACGCATTCTGTAGTTGAATCGTCCTGGAAAGGCGAACCAGAGTGGGTGATAGTCCCGTAGACGAAACGGTTTGCGACTTTTAGACAGGCACCCGAGTACCACGGGACACGTGGAATCCTGTGGGAATTCAGGCGGCCCACCGCCTAAGGCTAAATACGTCCAGATGACCGATAGTGGACCAGTACTGTGAAGGAACGGTGAAAAGAACCCGGAGACGGGAGTGAAATAGAACCTGAAACCGTGCACCTACAATCAGTAGGAGCCTAGTGCTTGTTCGGACTGTGTTCGTTCAAGTACGGGTAACTGCGTGCCTTTTGCATAATGAGCCGGTAAGTTACTTTGCGCGGCAAGGTTAAGCCTTTAAGGGGCGAAACCGCAGCGAAAGCGAGTCCAAACAGGGCGCTGAGTCGCGTATAGTAGACCCGAAGCCTGGTGATCTACCCATGGCCAGGGTGAAGCGCGGGTAACACTGCGTGAAGGCCCGAACCGGTGGATGTTTCAATATCCTCGGATGAGCTGTGGGTCGGAGTGAAAGGCTAATCAAACCAGGTGATAGCTGGTTCTCCCCGAAATGTCTTGTGGGACAGCCTCAGGTGTTCAGTAACGGAGGTAGAGCGACTGATTGGATAAGGGGAAGAAATTCTTCCCCAAGTTCAGCCAAACTCCGAATGCCGTTACTCTAGAGCCTGGGAGTGAGGCCGTGGGGGCTAAGCTCCATGGCCAAAAGGGAAACAACCCAGACCATCAGCTAAGGTCCCTAAGTGTTGGCTAAGTGGCAAAGGAAGTGGAATTGCTTAAACAGCTGGGATGTTGGCTTAGAAGCAGCCATCATTTAAAAAATGCGTAATAGCTTACCAGTCGAGTGGTTCCGCGCCGAAGATATAACGGGGCTAAGCCAACCACCGAAGCTATGGGTGGCGCTCGTAAGAGCGTCGCGGTAGGGGAGCGTTCCGTAAGCGTGTGAAGGCGTGCCGTAAGGCATGCTGGACGTATCGGAAGTGATCATGCCGGCATTAGTAGCGACAAGACAGGCGAGAAACCTGTCCGCCGAAAGCCTAAGGTTTCCTGGGGAAGGTTAATCCACCCAGGGTCAGTCGGTCCCTAAGGCGAGGCCGAAAGGCGTAGTCGATGGGAAACGGGTTAATATTCCCGTACCGGTTGTGAACCGTTATGAGCTATGGGGGGACGCAGGCGCAAGAGATGAGCCACCTGTTGGATGGTGGTCTAACTCCGGAGGGTGGTCCGTAGGCAAATCCGCGGACCTGAGCCCAAAGGAGGAATGGGAGGCCTATGGCCACAAACTCATCTCGAACACCTGCCGAGAAAAGCCTCTATGCCAGGTTCACAGCCGACCGTACCGCAAACCGACACAGGTAGGCGAGGAGAGAATCCTAAGGCGCTCGAGTGATACTCCGTTAAGGAACTCGGCAAATTGATCCCGTAACTTCGGAAGAAGGGATGCCTTCCCGGGCGAGTTAACTCGTTTGGCAAGTTCGGGAAGGTCGCAGAAACCAGGCCCCGCCGACTGTTTACCAAAAACACAGGGCTCTGCTAAGTCGCAAGACGACGTATAGGGCCTGACGCCTGCCCGGTGCCGGAAGGTTAAGGAAGGGGGTCACTCCCCTTCGGGGGACGAAGCTTCCGACCGAAGCCCCGGCAAACGGCGGCCGTAACTCTAACGGTCCTAAGGTAGCGAAATTCCTTGTCGGGTAAGTTCCGACCCGCACGAATGGCGTAACGAGTGGGGCGCCGTCTCGACGGAGTGCTCGGCGAATTTGTAGTGGCGGTGAAGATGCCGCCTACCCGCGATTGGACAAAAAGACCCCGTGAACCTTTACTGTAACCTGGTATTGGGTCTTGGCCATCCATGTGTAGTATAGGTGGGAGACTTTGAAGCCTGGACGCCAGTCTGGGTGGAGTCATCGGTGAAATACCACCCTTGGGTTGTTGGGGCTCTAATTCATGTCAACAAAACTGGAGACAGTGCCAGGCGGGCAGTTTGACTGGGGCGGTTGCCTCCTAAAATGTAACGGAGGCGTTCAAAGGTTTGCTCAGCACGGACGGTAACCGTGTGTAGAGTGTAAGGGCATAAGCAAGCCTGACTGTGAGGCCGACAGGCCAAGCAGACGCGAAAGCGGGACCTAGTGACCCGGTGGTTCCTTGTGGAAGGGCCATCGCTCATCGGATAAAAGGTCCTCCGGGGATAACAGGCTAATACCGCCCAATAGTTCTTATAGACGGCGGTGTTTGGCACCTCGATGTCGGCTCAGCGCATCCTGGGGCTGGAGAAGGTCCCAAGGGTTGGTCTGTTCGCCCATTAAAGCGCTACGTGAGCTGGGTTCAGAACGTCGTGAGACAGTTCGGTCTCTATCCATCGTGGGCGCAGGAGACTTGAGAGGAGCTGTCCCTAGTATGAGAAGACCGGGATGGACGCACCTCTGGTGTACCGGTTGTCGCGCCAGCGGCATCGCCGGGTAGCTATGTGCGGAATGGATAACCGCTGAAAGCATCTAAGCGGGAAGCCAACCTCAAGATTAGGTCTCCCGAGGACTTTGTGCCTCCTGAAGGCCACTCGAAGACTACGAGTTTGATAGGCCACAGGTGTAAGTGCAGTAATGTATTTAGCCGAGTGGTACTAATTGGCCGTGAGGCTTGAACTTCTCTTAATGCACTCCCTACTCTAACCCCAAGTTTTTACAGAGTAAAAACTTGGGGACCCCGATAGAATACCCCACGCATCTACTACGTGCCTGCGCGGGGACCCCAAAGATTTTAATGCCCCCGCGTAAGTGGGGGTATTCTTTT
>DAOVCF010000198.1 GCA_030670165.1 Candidatus Stahliibacteriota bacterium
TCACTTCACCCCTTTGGAGATGCGGGACAAGGCGAGGATCTCGGTACCGGGGAAGTAGTGGAACAGGATGTCGCGGTAGTTTGCCCCGGATTCAGCAAGGGCAATTGCGCTCAACTGGCACATCCCCACCCCGTGGCCGTAGCCGTGCCCGTGGATCAAAAGGAGGCCATCGGAGATCTCCGCCTCAAACCTTCGCGTTTTCGGGCGGTGGTCGAGCAGGTTGACCACATCGTTGTAATCGAAATACATCGAGTCGGGCGCATAGAATACAAACCCCTTGACCGGGGTAAAGGTTGTATCCTTAACGAGACGCAAGGAACGAGGTAAAGCCTCAAGACCAAGGGCCGCTGCCAACGTATCCAGCCTGAAGGTATCCTCCCAGGCGTAGAACGGGGAGTTCGAACACAGGGTATCGGCGATCCGGCGGTGATAGGGCTGATCCTTTGCCCCTTCCCACACGTCGGAGGGCAAAAGGATCATCCCGCCGCAGGTTGAGTGATAGTAGACCTCGGCCACATCACCCTCGTAGCCAAGAACAAGCCCTGCGGTCTCGCGCACCGCTTCCAGGGAGGCCGAATTGACGGGCAATCCCTTATAAACCTGAGAAAGCTGACTGTCTAGAAGATCGTAGCCCCTGTCGTGATCGCCCATATTCTTGTACGCGTAAGTTCGTGCCAGAACGGCCTGGGCCTTGAGCGCTTCTGCACCGCCAGCAGGCATCTCCGACGCCACCACCGACGCCAGGTAGTCTTCCTCCGGGATGTAGTTGAGGATAAAAAGCTCGCCCTCCGATGCGTAGAAGGTGAACCCTCCGGCGTATCTGCGCTTCATCTCACCGGCTGAGATGGTGTAGCGGGCCGCTTCCATCTGCTGGAAGTAGCTCTGGAGCTTGCCATCGACCATAATCCCGTCTCCTGAAGCCCTTATCGTATGAGTACCCTGGTTTGAAGAGATTATCACCTCCTGGGGGTGCTCGGCTGCCAGGATGCGTATGGTAAACGTCTTGCTGACGGATATTAACGAAATGGCAAGAAGCATGATGTGACTCATGAAAACCGCTCCAAAAGCTCGGGCGGGAACCTGCCCTGACAGAAGAGTTTCATCAATCGATCCAGCTCGGCCCGGGCGGACCTCGCCTCATCCTCAGTGATCCATTTGTTTCGAATCGCCTCGTCGAACTCATCCTCATCAAGGACCATTATCCGTGACCGGTCAGGGGATATCCATAGATCGAGAAACAGGTCCTTGGTCCAGTAGCCGTCGTCGCGTTCCTCGGACGGGGTATTGATATCTGTATAATAACCGGTAAAGCCCTCCCCAGTCCCGTCAGGTTTAAAGATCTTCGCCACGTCGTGCCATTGCTTTCTGTACTCCGCGAACACGGCCCTGTAGCCGTTCTCGACCACGGTCTCGCCGTCTATTATCAGAGGCTCCGACGTACCCTCGAGGATGTGTGAGGTAACGATCACCTCATCATTGACGTATAGGAGTTCGGCGGGGATATCCAGCAGCCGATGTGGAGGACGAAAATAATGAATCACGGTTGTTTTGGAATCAGGCATAACTCTCCCACGATCCAAACGGCTTCACGACTTTAAGTTTAGCGAAAATTACGAGCGATGCAAGCTTGGTGGTTGTTGTTTGAGGCAACTACCCACGGATTCGTCACGTCTATATTGTGTTCGTCAGAGGAGTGTGGAGAATTGAATCATGAGTCGAAAGGAGTGATATCATGTCTACACTTTTTTATATAACCGGGGGCCGTCTTTCCTCATAAATAAATCGTTCCGAAATGGGTGTATTGGAGTTCATGCTGCCTCCTTTGGATGATACTTGTTATTGTATGCGCGGTCAAGTTTTTTGGCAAGCGTGGCTATTGCTTCGATGAGCCGGAAGTAGTTACAGCATTCATGCATTCTGACCAGACGAGCCTTCTTGGCATCACTGAGTTCACTATCTCTTTCAGTGCGGATACGCTCCATACCTGGGCGCGGTTTTGTATCACCCTCAGTTCAGTCCATCCTGTAGTTATCTCGGTGGCGGTGAGGGTGTAGGTAAAGTCGCCCGCGGCAGACTCACCGCAGTGAAACACCAGGTCTATCTCAAGCGACCCCTGGCGGTTACGAGGCTTCTCGAAGTGGGTCTGAACAGGTATTCGCTTTTTGATGTTCGAGGCGTGTGGGTTTGGCTTGTAGCGTTTCGCCAACTCTTCTTTCTTTCGTATGGGTCCAAGACGCCGGTCAATACTGGCCGGGCTTATCCTTAGAAGCATCTTCCTTGTTTCTTCACACAGACCTTTCAACTTGGGATGATTGAATATGAAGTCCTGGTTGGTTTTTATGAAGACAGCCAGATGCTTGCGGCTGTAGCCTGTAACCTCAGCAAGCTTCCGGGTCTTCTCGCTCTTAGGAGAACTGCGATACCTGGGTGCGTTCTCATTTATGATGTCCATACCCGACGGGGGCACTTCGTCTTCTGACTCCAATTCAATATCCCTTCCGGGATCGTTACTACCACTGACTAACCTCCTGGATGTTTTACCCGGGAGATTAACCGCTATTTGCACTTCGTTAAACCCTTCCGGCTTCAACCAGTCTATTCTGAGTAAATCAATACCGTTCGGGAAGATTATTTTTGAGGAACGTCGGGGGGTTGACAAAGTCCTGATTATCCATAAACTTTCTTCATCATCAAAGCTAAAGGAGGCTACGAATGAAGAAAGCTTTGTTAGCCGTAATGGCTATCGCCCTTGTTATCGGCTTCGCTGGGTG
>DAOVCF010000170.1 GCA_030670165.1 Candidatus Stahliibacteriota bacterium
GATTCCTGGCCAAGGGGCACGAGGTAAGGATGTTTCTCTACGAAGACGGGGTCTTCAATCTTGACAAAGAAATACAGTCTCCCCAGGAACGCAACTTGGCCGGGATGGTGGCTGAACTTGCCCAAAAAGGTGCAAAGATACGGGGCTGCGGCACCTGTGCAAAGTTCCGAGGTCTGAAGATGGTCGACGTCATTGAAGGCACAAAACTTGCGGGTATTGTCGTGTTCTCCAACTACCTCAAGGAGTGCGACCGTTTTCTCTCCTTTGGATTTTAGTCATGGAAGCAAAGAAGGTAATGATCCTTATCCGTTCGGCTCCGTATGGAATGGCCACCGCAGGCGAGGGGTTTCGCGCATTGATTGGCCTTGCGAGTATGGGAATCCAAACGCACGTTGTCCTTGTAGACGACGGGGTTCTGATCGCCCATAAGGGACAGGCCCCGGAGGCCTTGGGGATGCACAAGCTGGAAGACGCCTACTCACAGCTTGCCGACTTCGGCGCCAGACTGTACGTCCACCTTCCTTCCCTCACCCAACGCGGACTCTTGAAAGATGACTGTATCTCAGTAGAATTCATCTCGGACGAGAAGCTGCGTGAGTTGATCTGGAAGGTTGACCACGTGATAACCTTTAATTAGGCGGAGGCATGGAGAATCTTTATCTCGTAACCCGCTCTACCTTTGAGCGTACCGCGTGGCAGCTGGCCGCCCGGCTGGCCAAGCCCGGCGACACCGTCTGCTTCATCCAGGATGCGGTGCTTGCCGTGCAGGGGCCGAAAGAACTCTCTCGGAAACTCTCCGAGATGGAATCGGTCGGGGTTACCGTCCGGTTTCTTGCTGAGGATCTGGCGGCTCGCGGCCTTACCGCGCCGGAGGGAAAAACAGTCAACTACGATGGGTTAACATCACTCATCGAAGAAGCAAAGCACATCATATCGTAAGATCGCAATCTCTTAAGGAGGCAAGATGGCGGAGATAGAAGGATACAAGATGCCCGACGAGCTGTATTATCACAAGGAGCACATGTGGATCAAAAAGGAAGGCGACGTTATCCGCATCGGTCTTACTGATTTCAGTCAGAAGCTTTCCGGTGAGCTTAGCTTTATTGAACTGCCTGAGATAGAGTCGGAGGCCGAGGCCGACGAGGTGATCGGCTCATACGAGACCGGTAAGTGGATGGGCAAGATCTACTCGCCTGTAGCAGGAGAGGTCGTAGAAGTTAACTCCGAGCTTGAGGATGATCCCACCCTCATTAACTCCGATCCATACGGGGCGGGCTGGATATTTACCATGAGGCCAGTCGATTCCGCTGAAGTTGACGCCCTGATGCACGGCGAAGCGGCCGCAGCTTGGCTCAAGACGGAGATCGCCAAGCACGCAAAGTAGCACCCCACAAACCCGCTTTGCGTGTTTGCGGGGACCCCGAATTTATACCCCAAGATTTTACCTCGTAAAACCTTGGGGCCCCCCTATATTTTAATGCTCCTTCTTGACACCTCATAGGTCACTCGTATACTGGTCTGGAATATCCTAAGTTTCCTAACAGGCGAACCTGAAGGTTCGCACTACGTGAAAACACTTTTGGAGGAGTCAATGGCCGAGAAATTACAGATATTTAACCCGTACGACAATTCAGTAATCGCGGAGCTGGAGCAGGATACCCACTCCTCGGTTGCCGCGAAATTAGCGCTGGCCCGGACCGGCCTCATCAAGATGCGCGACCTTTCCCAGCAGCAACGCGCCGAGATTCTTAACAAGGCCGCTGACCTGGTTTCCAAGTACGCTGAAGAGTTCGCCCAAATCCTGGTGATGGAGGTGGGCAAGACCTGGCGCGAGGCCTCCGCAGAGGCGACACGATGCGTTAATACCCTCCGGCTATCCGCGATAGAAGCGATGAAGCTGGCAGGCGAGGAGGTGGCGTTCTCCGCCGCAGGACACCCCAACAAACAGGGATTCTACAAACGGGTGCCGTGCGGGGTGGTGGTGGCAATAACACCGTTCAACTTCCCTCTCAACCTGGCCGCTCACAAGATAGGCCCGGCTATTGCCGCAGGATGCTCGGTAATACTTAAGCCTGCATCGGCCACCCCGCTTTCCGGTATCAAGCTGGCAGAAACCCTTTATGGTGCAGGGTTGCCTAAGGAAGCACTCCAGGTGGTCATAGGCCCTGGTTCCACCGTTGGGAATGCTCTGGTTGAATCCCCTATTCCGCGCATGGTGACCTTCACCGGGTCCAGGGCGGTAGGAGAAGAGATCACAAGGCATGCAGGCATCAAGAAGATCGCCCTTGAGCTCGGCTCCAACTCCGCGGTGGTAATACTCTCCGACGCCGATCTGGAGCGCGCCGCAAAACGCATCAAGGTTGGCGGCTACTGTCTTGCCGGACAGGTCTGCATCTCCACCCAACGCATCTACGTTGAAGAAGAAGTCTACCAGAAATTCCTCGACCTTCTTGTCTCAGGAGTCTCTACCCTCAAGACCGGTGATCCCTTGGATGAGTCCACAGAGCTGGGTCCTATGATCGAGGGGAAACAAATCGAGCGCATCCTTTCGTGGATAGATGAGGCCCGCTCCGCAGGTGCCGAAGTAGTCCTCGAAGGCAAACGCGAAGGCACCGTGCTCGGTCCCTGGATACTTGCCAAGGTCCCGGAAGATCAAAAGCTCATCAAGATGGAAGCGTTTGCCCCTTTGGTTGTCGTCAATCCGGTCAAAGACCTCAAGGATGCCATCTGCAAGGTCAACGCCACCTGCTACGGTCTTCAGGGTGCGGTGTTCACCAAGGACTTAAAGAAGGCGTTCCGGGCGTGCGATGGGATAGACGCCGGTGGGGTTTTGGTAAACGAGGTGCCAACCTTCAGGGTGGACCTCATGCCCTACGGAGGGATGAAAGGCTCAGGCCTTGGGCGCGAAGGCCCTGCCTACGCTATCCGCGAGATGACCGAGGAGAAGTTGTATCTCTTTGATTTGTCGTAACTACCCCTATGGAGATAACAATTTGTAGTGCGAGGCTTTAGCCTCGCTGTGAACCTGAAGGTTCGCGCTAATACTGCAATGGGCTAAAACAAGAGATAGAATTAGTAATACTCGCAGAACACCTCGCTGGATTTTTTCAAAAGAATTCCATCTTCGTCATAGAGTTCAACCCAAAAGTAGTCGAGTAACACGTAACCGCTTGGCGCAACGTACTCCGAATAGTAATCCCCATCGTGATCCATGGTTATGTATTCTGTTTTTGCGATCTCTTCTGCACTGCTTCCTGCACCGCGCCATTTCCATTCTACCTTTATTCTATGAGAGCCTGAAACGGTTGCGTGGATTTCTGCAGTGAGTTTTTCTACGGCATAGCCACCCGGGGGAGTAATGTTTATACTGTCGATTGTAAGAACGTCAGTGTTGCAGGTAATGAGCGTTACGCAGAGGATGATGGTGATTGCTAATAAAGCTTTCTGTAGGTTTTTCTTCACTATTCCCTCCTATGTTGGAGTTGTTTACACCCTATTTTAAGTTCACAGACAGAATTGTCAAGGAAAACTTTGTCTATAAAAGATAGAATATACTCCAGTCATATCTACACTTGAGGAATGTCTACGTATGATTTGAGATGCGCAGCGAAAAGATATTGAGACTATTACCCGGCTGTGCAGTCGGTCCACAGTGTTTGGAGGAACCGATGAGTCGCTCGTTCAAGCAATCGGCATCAACCTGTCGCTCGGGTACAAAACCGTGATGCGCAAGATGCAGAAGGAGCTGTGAGTCTGGATTCAATAGAACCGCGAGGATATTTCCAAAACGTTCACCTCAGTCAATAAGCACCAGGCCGTAGTAGTTGCCCTTGCAGCCCTCGTCCTTCAGTACCTGGATCGGGAAGCCGTTGGCGCGCACTGTCGTGTATACGTCTATCCCGCACGCCTCCATCGAAGGACGCGCCTGGTGAGGGTATTTACA
>DAOVCF010000085.1 GCA_030670165.1 Candidatus Stahliibacteriota bacterium
AGGGGAAAAACGTAGGGGCCGACTTTCAAGTCGGCCCGCCTATCAACCTTTCCCCCTCCCCCTTTATCCGGTTTGAGACCGTCCACCAAGGGAGGGGGAACTATTACCCCACGCCGTTACTACGTAACGCCGCGGGGACCCGAAAAATAAACTTGACAAATCGAGGAATCTACGTATTCTTTTGATTAGAAGGAGGTTTTATGCAAAAGAAAATACACCTTTTCGCACTATTGCTTTTGGGAGGGATATGGATGACCCGCTGCGTCTCCCCATACTACGGCACGGCAAGGATAGAGCCGGGATGGCAGCTGGATACCGGGGCAGGACTGCACTCCACCGTGGTGCCGCTGTTGGATGCTGACCCCATGTACGGTATCGGGATTCGCTGCGACGGTGAGATAGGCTACGGTATAGAGCATTTTTTAAAACCCTACGCAAGAGCCGCGGTCGGCCTTAACACGGCCTACATTGGATACGCGGACATCGGTTTAGGCATTCATGCGGCTCTGCCCGTATGGATATTCACCCCTGCGGTAAGGCTGGAGATCAACTCCACATGGATCCAGCCCACCTTTTCACCGGTCGTTCTATTAGGAATTGGCAAAAAGGAGTGGTTTACTCTAGGAGCTAAGACCTATTTTATAGCCTTTGGTGACCCGAACTACCCCAGATTTCTTGACGCGTTCGCCACCGCTCACATCTCTCCTCGCTGGTCAATCTTTGCCGGCGCTGAGATGAACTCTTTTGTGGATTATTTCGAGGACGGTGACGGATATCCTTTTTTTACGGTTGGCGTAGGTTACAAGTTCCCTCCGTTCGCAGCCAGGATGAAGCTTTAGAAAGTTGCGGGTTGCAAATCAATATGCGATGACACGGTCATTACGCTCCATAAAAGTCTCGGGCCGGTCTAAAGACCGGCCCCTACGTTTTTCACCCCAACCCTTTGCTCTCGCAAAGCTTTGGGGACCCCAGTTCAGTCTTCGGCAAAATGAACGTAAGATAATAACGTAAGGCACGGCATGCCGTGCCCCTACTTAATCTGCGCAATCTGTGGTTAAACTACCCTACCGCCAGCCTGGTCTTCACCCAGGGCAGGAGGGCTGAGCCGAGGTTCATGCGCTCGGAGCTGATCGCGGTAATGTTCTTCAAAAGTTCAAGCGCGTTGCCCCGCATTGCCCAGGTGCCCGGCTCGGCGGTGGCGACCATCTTTCCGTTTTCGATAACGTAGCTCACGTATGCGGTGTTGGCAAAAGCCCCGGTGACCTTGTCCGCGGTGTGCAGACCCAAAAGATACTTCAGCAAAACGCCTTTCTTGATGCCTTTAACCATATCCTTGAGCTTTACCTTACCTGGCTCCATCACGAGCGAACGCAGCGCAGGTCTGACCGGCGCCTCGTGGGTATCTTCGGCAAGAACCGGCCTGCGCATCCCGCTGCCGGTGGATTTTTTCTTATCCAGGACCGCGGTTTCGGCGTCGTAAAGGAAGGTCCTAAACACCCCTTTGTCGAACAAAACGTTGCGCCGGGAGGGAACGCCTTCGTTGTCGGTGGGCGCGGATGACAAGAGATCAGGGTGGGTGGCGTCGTCATAGATGGTAACTTTGGGAGAGGCGAGCTTCTCGCCGACCTTGTAGCGGGAAAGCCCGGCCAGCTTGTTGGATGCGTATATCTGCTCGGCCACCAGGGTCGAGAATATCCCCTGAAGGCACATGGGATGGATGATAACGTCTATCAGGCCGCCTTTGGCTCCTACATCAGCCGGTTTCAGGGATTTTTTTGGCAGCCGCTTCGCCACCTCGATACCCAGATTTTCTATCTTTTGAATCCCCGGCAGCTTGCGTCCCACGAGGAACTCAAAGTCCCGGCTGTCAAGGTCTATGTAAGCGGAGAACGCGGTCAAGCGTTGATATGCAGGCTGGCTGCTGTGGGCGGTATAGACCCAGCTTTCGCCGTGGAAGACGCTGCCGTTTCCGTTGAGCCGCTCAAAGCTGCCCTTGCCTTTCTCCCACGTGTTCCTGACCGTGCGAGACAGCAGATCGCGCAAGGCCTTTGGTCTAGCCACCAGGTTGACGATCTCGGCGTCGGCTCTATCGGATGAGAGTCCTTCGGGTATGAGAGCGAATCCCTTAAGCGCGGTGGGCTCGAGGTTGGCAAGGGCGGCTGAGATTACGTGTTCAAGCGAGGAGGAGTCAAACACGGTGGTCGAGGCGTAGGTCAGCTTGCCCTGCTTCATTAGCCGCAGGCCCATGGTGGCGATGCCCACCTCGGAGGAGATGGTCAAATCGCGCTGCTCGATGTTGAACGAGGTGTTATCCTCGCGGGAGAGGACGATCTCAAAATCGTCTATCTTGTGTTTTGCGGAGAGCTTTTCCAGTGTCTTGCGGATTTCCGAAAACATCATGAACCTCCTTGCACCGCTAACTGCACGTATGGGTTGGTCTTGATTCGTGTCCAGCGCGGACCGCCGTCGCCTACAGGCCGGTGCTGACCGTCCTTGCCGCAGAATCCTATGTCGTCGGTTCTGAGCTCGCCGGCGCAGCCGTCAACGTACCGCAAGGCGTACATGCTCTTGCCGGAGAAGTTGGAAGGGTTGACCGTTTTGGTTACCTTGCCGTTCTGGATAAGGTATCCGATCTGGATGGATGACGACATCCCGTCCTTTGATACCGCTCCGCCCAGGGTTCCCTGAAGTATCACTCCATAGGAGATGTCGCGGATAAGGTCCTTGAGGTCTTTGCGGACGATTTTAGGATCGGCGGGAACGAGATAGGTATTGGACATGCGGCATATCTGTTGATCGCCGAGCTGGGAATAAGCGCCGCCGTTTGGCCGCTTGCTAAAGTAGGCCGCGGTCTCCCGGTTATAGATGAATTCCTTGACCTTGCCGTTTTTGGCCAGTACCTTAACCTTGACCTCGACCCCTTCATCGTCTATAAGCTCGGTTCCAAAACCGGTGCTGTAGTCGGGCTTGCGTGTTTCGATGTCAACCGGCGGGCCGTCCAGGATGTCAACGGCCTTTGCCGCCACCACACCCAGGGGCTTGCCCTTTGCATCGGCCACCCCGGAGGAACCTGACTTGACCCCATCGGCCTCAAAGTTGTGACCCAGCGCCTCGTGAACGAATACACCGAGGGTGTTGAAATCCAGAACAAAGTGATCCATCCGGGTGATCTCCTCGGCGGAAAGCGAGACGCCGTCCAGGAGATCAACCGCCTTCTCGATCCAGTCCTTGATTTGAGCCTTGGTGTGAGGGTTAAGCCTGTAGCCTTGCTTTGTTGGTTCGAGCAGGGTCTCAAGACCCTTGATGTCTCCGATACGGACGCGCGTCTGGGTGGTTTTGCCTTTCTTATCTTTGATTTTGGTGTGTACCTGAAGGAAACTGCGGGGCACGGTCTGACGTTTGTAGATGCCCTTGGAGTCGGCGATGATCTTTTCCTCGTTCTGCGCATAGAACCAGACCTCGGGATTTATCTTGACGCCGCGTCTCGCGTATTTCCGCTCAAAGGCGTCGGCAATCTGACGGACACCCTTCAAAACTGCATTGATCACCTTTTTGGGATCGGCCTTGGCCAGATCGTAGCCGGGTTTGATTCTGTATTCCTTGCGCTTGGGGTTGGGTATTGGCGCGAGCTTGACCCCAACCTTGGGCTTTTTGGCTGTGCGCCACAGCCCTTTGGCACGCTCGACAGCCTCGTAGAGAACCTTCTCATCCAGATCGCCGATCTTCAAAGAGACCTTTTTCCCGTCCCGCAAAAACCGCATCTGCACCCTGGCCTTCACCGAAAGGGGTGTAATGAAGGTCTGGGAGCCTATGGTCTTGGCCTCGGTCTTTTCAACTCGCTCGTAGAGGATGTCTGCGTAATCAAAGAATTTTTTAGCGCAGCCGAAAGCCTTCTTTATTGCTTTGTTGAATCGCTGATTATTCATGCAGGGATAATAGTCGGTAAGAGCAGATTGTCAAGGAAGGCCCAGGGAAAGAAATTATTAAAGGTCAGCCGTCAGGCTGACCTTACGTTCCCCTCTTCCGATCTTTTTGCGTAAGCAAAAAGGAGGACTCGATTTGCGATCTTTTCTCCGCCAGGAGAAAAGGAGCACTAGCTACCAGAAGTAACGGAGTCCGATTCCCACCCCCGGGGATATGAGCCGACTAGGTTCGTAATCGTCAAGAGATTCACCTCTTTCCACGTAGTAAATCCGTCGGGGCATTGAGTAGTAACCGAACTGGAACTCCGGCGCAATGGAGAGGCCGGAATTCTCGCCCATCTGGAAAACTACCAGGTCCAGCCCTACCAAGGCTACGGCCGAGATGCCGGTCTGGGTACGTATACGCTCCTCATATACGTAGTTGCTATCCTCGTCATAGCCTACCCATTCCCAGTACTTCTCCTTGAACTGCCAGCCGCCGCCACCCAAGCCCAGAAAGATCCGCAGCCGGTCATATGTATCAAAGTGCTTGAGCAGTCTCAACTCGCCTCCAAGATCGTAGGTCTTCTCGGTAAGATCGTACCGGCCCCTGCCTACGATCTCAGCACCGAACCCCGAGGGTAAAAGATAACGGTACGCGATACCCTGACCTACCATATCAGCCTGGATACCCAAAGACTGCTCGGCATCAAGGGCAGTAAACACTGCCAGAGAGCTCAGGACAAGGATTATCGCTGACTTTTTCATGACTTCCTCCTACCAGTTGAAGCTGATGCCTGCACCGAAATCCGGGAACCGGATAAGATGCCCCTTTTCTTCAATCGTCTCAATGTGGTAGTTGCCGTCGTCATCGTCCCAGATGTGTTCCTCGTACTGCCTGAGATAGTGTCGATAGTGCAGTCCGGAATCGAATCCGATACGCAGACCTCTTATGGCGTCGGTCCAATCCAGCCACTCGATCTCACGGCTCAGGAAATGAAAAGGTGCAATGGAAAACCCAACAAACAGTCTTCCGCCGTAGCCCTCGCTCTTGTCGTAGTATGCGGAGTAGGTATAACCGCCTCCTATACCCACGAGGGGGGAAAGCCATCGATCCGCGGCATACATCACTCCCAGCCTCAGACCAAGACTGTAGAACCCCAGATCCTCCTCGAAGTAATAAGCTCCAAAGCCCTTTGGAGAGATGAAAAGCTGGGCATTGGAGCCTGCCGGACACCAGAAGGTGAACTCCAAACCCTGGGAGAGGATATCGGAGTGCGCACCTACACCGACCCGGTAGGCGGCTGTTGCCAGCATTGGCACAAGACACACTCCTAAGATGAGCGCTGTGATTATTCTTCTCGGCATGCACGCCTCCTTTTCAATAAGATAACTATAAGGCTGAACCTGGAAGTTGTCAATACCACATGCTCCTTTTAACCTGCGGTTAAAAGATCGCAATTTGAGCACCCCTTTCTTGGAATCACAGGAGCAATGACAACTCCCGAAGAAGCCATAGGGATGAATTAAAACCTGAACCCGGTGGATAGCCCGAACTCAGGGTAGAAGACTACGCCGTTCGCGTTTGGCCTGAACAGGACGTTCCAGTCTAAGCCGAGGCCGAACAGCCAGCTGAAATGAGGGACTTTGACCACGGCTACCTGAAATCCGAGGTCAAGCCTCATGCCGGTACGTTTTTCACGATCAAGCAACTCTCGTACCGCCTCCTGGGGGTTGTTATAAAACTCAATTATCTTTGGGATGTCCTTTGAGAGCTCGTTCACATAGTAATTCACCAGTGAGTCGCTTACCGCAGGGAGGAACCAGTTGTGGGTTAACTGCAAACCGAGAGGGAAAAGCACACGGCCCTCGACTGCAGAAAGGGTCTTCTGGATACCCCAGGCGAACTGGGTGTGCAGGTAAGGAACCTGGGCGGTGGTATCGATGCGGGAAGGAAGAAGGGGTATCCCCAGATTGTTTAGGCTGTCTACAAGAACCGTTACCTCATAGTTCTTGTAATGAGTGGTTAGATCAAGTGCGAATCCGATGGAGCGCTCGTCTTCGAGCGAGATGCCAGCATGGAAAAACCCGGGAGGCGGGACAGCCGGCCGACTGCCCTCTACGTAAACGTGAGTTTTGGGGTTCAGGTACGTGCCCTGTGCAGGCTCCATCGCGTAAAGTCCTGCGCTGTAGCCTGCTTCCAGCCCGAAGTGCCACGGGGCCGAGATGAGAACTAAGGACATTAGAATAGCGTTCATAATCGCTCCCTCCGTGTTTGGGAGATTATACAGTGAATTATTTGGAGTGCAACAACCGCGTTGTTGCTAGTGATCACCTCCTCCTAACCTCCCCCGTCAATGGGAAAGAGGTTAAGCGTTCCCTCTCCCTTTGGGAGAGGGTTAGGGTGAGGGGTAATCCTGCAAATTCCATCCAACTTGACGCTCAACAAATGTTTCCTATAATGTAGATAATGTAAACTTTTGCAAACAGCAACGGAACGTCGCAAGGAGAATAAGTATGGCAAAAAACACAGGTAAGGGTTACCGTAAAGGTGCGGTAACCAGACGCTCCCAGACCAAAACAGGCTCCGGTCGTTACATCAAACGCGATGCCAAGACCGGGCGTTTCACAAACGTGAAAGCTGATAAGAAACCCTTCAAGGGTGTAACCAAGGAAAAATAAACGCTCTCGTAGGGGCCGACGTTCGCGGCCTTTGACCGCGCGCTTCGCGTCAGGTCGGCCCGAACCAATTCATATTAAACCTAAGTACTTCTGAATATCTCTGATTGCGGCATTAACAACCTCCCAACATATCTTACAAGTATCTTCGTCTGGAACTTCTTTTCGAGCTCTTTGTTCCCAGGGATGAACGAAGTTCCGATACTCTCGTAGCGTATGACTGAACCTTTTCGCATCCAATTGAATCCAACCGCACTCATGTGAAACATCTATAAGATTGCTTAGAGTCCAATCCCTGATCTTTTTAACTCCTCCTGACTTATCCTTAGGTGCTGCAGTAGTGGTATTGGCTTGACCAGGATTGTTCGCTACAAGAGAAAGAAGAACACCCTCAAGAATGCTGCCCATCAAAATAATCGCTGAAAGATGGGCACCAGAATCAACACAGATAACCACCTCTTTCCATCTACTTCTTAAATAAGGAGCTAGGGTCGAATCGCCGGTCAGTTTCACAAAATCGGGAAAGGGTATCGCAAACTGTTTTTGAGAAGGCTCTGGTTCAGGAATTGTGGCGGTGATTTCCTTAACCTTGGGTGTCACACCCTCAAGAATAACCTTTAACCCTTCAATCGCAAGAATCTTATTCAATCTGTTAACTACTTCATTTAAAACTTCTGGTTTTCCCACATATTCTTTGGGGTTAGCCAGGCGTAATACAATCCTCTCTATATTCTCACCCCAAGGGTCTACGTTATATTCTTTTAACCTTTCTAAAGCCCACCACCATCTAGTCGAGCCATCATGGTTTGGACAATCTAAGCCTGCGTCCCTAAAAAACTCATGTAACTCCCAACCTCTCCTGTAATGAGGACCACCATCACCACAAATGAGGGTAGCTAAGGCTTCTAAGGTTTTACCATCTAAGGGTTTCATTTACTTCTACCTGCTTTGTGCAAATCATTATATTATGATCCTAGTTATTCGGAAGTCAAGCCGAACTAAGTGGCCAGCCTCTCGGCTGGCCATCAAATCCTAATTGGTGTGTTACGGGTTACCATTTTCCAGTGGTTAGGTACTCGTGCATGGAGCGGGCGGCCTTGCGGCCTGCGCCCATGGCTAATATCACGGTGGCCGCACCGGTCACGATGTCGCCGCCGGCCCACACAGCCTTCTTGGTGGTCTTGCCGGTCTCGGTATCGGCCACGATGTAGCCCCACTTGTTGGTCTCAAGACCAGGGGTGGAGGATGGAACCAAGGGGTTGGCCCCGTTGCCTATCGCGACCACCACGGTATCCACGTCCATCTTGTACTCCGAGCCTTCGATTGGAACAGGGCGACGTCTGCCCGAGGAGTCGGGCTCGCCCAGTTCCATCTTCAAAAGCTCAACCTGCTTGACCCTGCCTTGCTCATTGCCGATGTAGCGCACCGGGTTCACCAGGAAGTTGAATACGACCCCTTCTTCCTCGGCGTTCTCTATCTCCTCGTTACGTGCCGGCATCTCCTTGCGGGAGCGGCGGTATATGATATGGGCTTCCTTGGCTCCTAAACGGAGACTGGAGCGCACCGAGTCCATGGCCACGTTGCCGCCGCCGACAACGATTACCCGGTCGCCTACCCGGATAGGGGTGTCGTAC
>DAOVCF010000033.1 GCA_030670165.1 Candidatus Stahliibacteriota bacterium
GATGCGGATTTCACCGCCGATCCACGCTCTGGGCCTGCTCCCTTAACGGTGAGTTTTACCGATCTTTCCACCGGCGATCCTACAGAGTGGGAGTGGGACTTCGGCGATACGAGAACATCCACAACCCAGAACCCAACCCACGTCTACGACACCGAGGGTCAGTATACCGTATCACTTACCGTTCGAAACGCGGATGGCGAGGATACCGAGGTAAAAACGAACTACATCACCGTGACGAGCGGCGGCCAGGCCCCTGCAGCGGACTTCACGGCTGCCCCCCGCTCCGGTCCCCCGTCCCTGAGCGTAGTGTTCACCGACCTGTCCACTGAAAACCCGACCTCCTGGTTCTGGGACTTCGGGGACGGTGGAACATCCACAATCCAGAACCCAACCCATATCTACAACAACGTGGGCACCTACACCGTCTCCCTGACCGCTACCAACGCATACGGCTCGGACACCGAGACAAAACCAGGCTACATTACGGTAAGCAGCGTCCCTCAGCCTCCGGATGCCAACTTCTCCGCCGATCCTACGAGCGGTCCTGCCCCGCTGGACGTTGCCTTCACCGATCTGTCCTCGAACAGCCCTACCTCGTGGTCGTGGAGCTTCGGGGACGGCGGCTCATCGGCGGATCAGAACCCTCAACACACCTACAATACGGCTGGCACCTACACGGTGAGCCTTACAGCTACCAACGCGGACGGTTCGGACACCGAGACAAAAACAAACTACATCACGGTTACCGAGCCTCTTCAGGCGTCGTTCATCGCCAACCCCTCGATGGGGTACGTGCCCCTTACGCACCGCATGGAGGTAACATTTACCGATCAGTCTGTGGGGAATCCAACTTCCTGGAATTGGAAGTTCGGTGACAATGGAACCTCGACCGAGCAGAACCCCACACACGTCTACACCTCTGCAGGGGAGTTTACCGTTTGGCTGACCGTCTCCAACACCGCCGGGGCTGACTCGACAAGCGACACCGTATGCTTATTTGTGCTGCCGGGCGAATTCTTCACCCAGGCCGCATCCTTCGCAACCCTCGCCCGGAGCAAGATCGAGATACGCTACGGAACGCCCGTATCCACTAACATCGAACTTTTGATTTACAACGTCAACGGCCAGTTGATCAGGCGACTCCTGTCAGAGAAGGTTCCAGCGGGTGAATACGAGACCCTGTGGGATCTGTGCGATGATGAGGGTCTTCTGGTTGGACCGGGTGTCTACTTCCTGCGGCTTAAGGCACCAGAAGGACACGCGGCCTCAAAAATCATAGTAACACGCTAAGGAGTGGAACAATGAAACGCACACCTCTCATTTTAGCAGTATTTCTTATCCTGACGGCGTTACTGCCCGGGTGCCGTGAGCGCATCGTATATACCGGCCTAGGCGACTGGCTTCTTCTTGTAGATGACCCGGACGACGGGAACGTGCCTTACAACGGCCACTACCTCCACGTTGATGCGGACTTCTCAGACGACGTCCTGGAGTTCAAAGTCGAGACGTACGCACCGATCCCTGATGCCTATGATGATGTGATCCTTACGATCTATTTCGATACCGATCAGGATGCTTCAACAGGTCTTTCTACGTCGATTCCTGGCTGGGGTGCTGAGGCGGTTCCAAACGACATCGGTGCTGACTTCATGATGTTGGCGGGCGCTGAATTCGGAAAAGACGGCAGGATCAACGAGGATGAGATCTATGCATGGGACGGCAACGCCAACGGATGGTCCGAGACACCCGCAGGTTCGGTGCAAGACCCCTATCGCCCGGCAAATACCGACTCGGTAAAGGGCACCATCAGTTTGGATATCCTTGGCAACCCTACCGGTCAAATTGACGTGGTGGCTATCCTTCTGTGCGATCCAGACGGTGAGGCTTACTACGACCACATCCCCGATCAAAACGAGGGGCACGTCACCATTGATCTGGGCAACGGAAGTGTCGTGCAAACAGCTTCATCGGCGGCTGTTGCCATCAACCCAAGTCCAGGTAGAAGGGTTTCGCTTATCACAGGCAAGGAATTAATCCTCGAGGAGGCCAGATGAAAAGGACCATCGCCCTTCTTCTAATCGCTGCAAGCCTTGGCTTTGCCCTACCCACCCTGCAAGGCACCCGAGGCACGGACTTCGTCTCCTCGGCCCGCTGCGAGAATATGGGCTACCTTTGGTTCTATATGGCTTCCGAAGGCTACAAGGATCACGTCATCTTCCAGGACTCCGCCGGGGTAGTCCAGAACACATACGACAACTGGGCGGCAAAACCGGTGGTCTCACTGGGATTCACCCCCTGGCATTATCTTGAGTTCTCGGCGTATGGTTCCGGCTACTTCTACATGAACGTTGACCCCTCGGCGATGACCTACGGACTCACAGACGTAGGCGGGCACGTGAAGGGCAGCATACCGTTCACGCCTCTGGATAAACCCCTGTCCATCGCGGTGGGCTTGGACGGATTCTTCCTCATGTCTATCCCCTTCGAGCTCGACGCAGGAGCTAATCAAACAATGAGCCAGTATCTGGGCTACTACCCATTCGAGGAGGCGGGTCCTGAGTTCGGCGGCAAGCTACTCTTCTCGCTCGAATCGCAGTATATCTCCGCTCATCTCAACGGCGGCTACTGGTACCGAAGCGTCCATAACTTTGGCCCGGATTCCACCGTCTCCTACCCACAGACCATCATAGGCGGCTTTGCTATTGAATCTTCACCCTTGAAGTGGTTTAATCTGTTTGCGGAGTTCAACCTGAACTACGGCCTTCCGATGGGTTCACCACAGGCCAGCCTAACCGGAATATCCACCCATGCCAGCGCCGGAGCAAGACTGCCGGTCTACCTCGGTCCCAACTTTGCGTTTATGTTACACGTCGGCGGCGGCGCCGACCCGATGGACTTCACTGCCACCTCCTCACTTTACGCAGGTCTGGGTATCGGCGGAGACCTGATCCGCCCCAAGGAAAAGCTGATTGAAGGTCTGGTAAAGGATGCTGAGACCGGACAACCAATCGAGGGCGCCAGGATAGAACTTTCAGGAGACCTGATAGACACAGTTTTCTACTCGGACAGCACGGGCCGGTTCACTCTGCCCGAACTTATGGAAGGCGACGAGATCAACGCAACCAAGGAAGACTATCATCCTGAGGCGGTTACAGCCGAGGAGGTCGGCGAGGCGCTCACCCTTACCATTGCTATGGATTCAATAAAGGAGTCCTTTATCGCAGGCATAGTCGCAGACGCCGAGACCGCAGACCCGCTGCGTGCGGTGGTAAGCTTCCATGACATCGAGACGGGCGAGGTTCTCCCTTCTATCTCATCCGATGCTGTCACCGGATACTTCCGAACAAAAATCGAACCCGCTACCTACCGTATGAAGACTAAAGCGCCGGGTTATCACGAAGACCACACCACCCTGACCATCGGAACCGCCGAAAACAAGATGGTTGATATATTCCTTACCCCTGAAGAGAAGCCCAAACCGGTCGAACTTAAGCCTGTCACCATAACCGGCTTCGGCAGGGGACACAGCGAGGTCGGTTTCGAACAGATGGCGCAGCTTGAGAAGGTGGCCGAACTCCTCGAGGAGAACCCCGATGCTACTGTAGTCATAACCGGACACACCGACAGCGTAGGCTCGGATGGTGTCAACCTTCAGATAGGCAGAAGGCGAGCCGAAGCTGTAGCCGGCTATCTTCTGATGCGCGGTATCAAGGTAACCCGGATGCAGATCGCGACCGGCGGCGAACGCTATCCAGTGGGCGACAACCGCTACCGCAGCGGGCGCAGAGCCAATCGCCGGGTAGAGCTTGTGTTCTCTCGAGAGGCTTCGGAGAAGATCTCAGAAGGAGTGCTAAGACCTCCTACGAGGAAATAATCAAACGGGTTTATAAGATAGAAGCGCGGCCTGTGGTCGCGCTTTTTTTTAGGTAAATAATGCAATTAATCTTGAAGGAAGGAATTAATCCTTAGAATCGTGTTAAAAAGTGCGCACCCCCCGTGACCGGACAGAACCAGGGTCTCGGGTTCAAGAACTCCTTTGAGCTTCTCCAGAGACTGCATAAGGGTCTGCTCGTCACCTCCGGGAAGATCGCTGCGTCCGATGGAGTCTGCGAAAAGCGTGTCGCCGGTGAACGCCCAGCGCCTCTTGCGTTCGATAAAACACACGCTGCCAGGCGAGTGGCCGGGCGTGTGGATGAGGTTTAAGGAGATGCTTCCGATATTAAAACTCCACCCCTCCTTAAAGGTCACGTAGGACTCGAATGGTTCGTCACGATAGCCGAGTCCTTCAAAATCATGCGGCACACGGTTGAGTAACAACTTGTCGTCAGGATGTATTCCTGCCTTCCAACCCTTCTTCACGAGCTCAGGGCAAAACCCGGTATGATCAAAGTGCCCGTGGGTAAGAAGGATCATCCGCGATTCAAGATGATTCAGGGATTCAACCCGCTTGCGGAGCTCATCGGCGGCAAAACCGGGATCTATAAGGATGGCCGAATCCTCGGTTGTTAAAAGATAACAGTTGACCTCAAGTGAACCAACAATAAACCGCTCCAGGATGACGTCATCTATCTTCGATCTCTGCAAAAACTCTCCTTGAGGACTATTTTAACCACAGATTACACAGATTAACACGGATTTCAATTATTTTGTTATCCGCAGATTAACGCAGATAGGCACCCTCACCTCCACCGTTCCTTCGGAGCGGCGTCCTCATCCCAGAGGGAGAGGAAAACCGTATCTCCCCTCTCCCCTTGGGAGAGGGGTAGGGGGTGAGGGATTGCGATCTTTTCGCCCATGGCGAAAAGGAGCATTCTAATCTGCGCAATCTGCGGTTTCATCATCCCTTGTGAAAATGTCGGTAGATTGTCTCCGCTAACGCAGTACCTATTCCAGGAGCAGCTCTTAACTCTTCGATAGAAGCCTTACGGATACGCGGCACCGAACCGAAAAACTGAATCAAGTCCTTTGCGCGTTTTGGCCCTACCCCTGGGATCGCGTCAAGCTCAGATGAAAGCGTAGCTTTTTTGCGAAGCTTGCGGTGATAGGTGATTGCGAACCGGTGCGAGGAGTTTCGGATACGCTTGAGGAGCTTGAGCACCGGATCGCTGCCAGGGATCACAACCTCCCTGCCGTCCCGACCGAACAGATGATCGTGGGTTTTGGCGAACGCGAAGACAGAAAGGGCGACGTCTATCTTGTTGAGAAGCTCTCGGACTACGGAGAGCTGACCCTTGCCGCCGTCGAGGATAAGAAGGTCGGGAAGTTCCTTGCCCTCCTTCTGCAATCGGGAGATGCGGCGAGCGACAACCTCGGCCATCATCGCCGGATCGTTGGCTCCTTCGACGGTTTTTATCTTGAACTTGCGGTAAAGGGACTTGGCGGGACGCGAGTTGCGGAACACCACGACGGAACCGGTGGGGTTTGTGCCATGGATGTTGGAGATGTCGATCATCTCGATGCGGTGAGGGACGCCTGGGAGATGAAGGTAGTCTTGAAGTTTTTCCAATAGCGGATCGGTGCGCGGGGCTTGCTTGTCCTGCGCCAGTGCCAGCTTCGCGTTCTCGAAGGCAACAGCCAAAAGATGCCGTTTCTCCTCACGCACATTGGCAGAAAGCTGCACCTTTTTATCCCGATACTGCTTGAACCAATCGATGAAAACCTGGGGGGCTTCAGGAAGAACGGGAAGAACAATCTCCGAGGGGACATCAAAGGTATGAGTGTAGATGGATCGCAGCACGGTGTGGATGAGATCGGCGTCGGCGGCATGAGTGGGCACGGTGAGCATGAACGTTTCACATCCGTAGAGCCTGCGTTCACGAAGCTTGAGGAGTACGGCTGCGGCGCGGGATGCGTGTCGAGCAACTGCGATGAAGTCGCGCGGGGTTGCGTCGTGCGAGGCTTCACGTGAATGGTGTTTGACCTCGCGGATGGCGAGAAGCTGATCTCTGAGAAGGGCTGCCACCTCGAACTGCTCGGAGTCCGATACCTCCCACATGCGGCGTTCGGTTTCCTCTTCGAGTTCCTCGGAGCGCCCCATGAGGAAGTCTATAAGTCCTTTAAGCTGGTTTGCATACTCCTCCTTGGGGAACCCCTTCTGACATGGGGCGGAGCAGAGCTTGAGCTGAAACAAAAGACAGGGGCGTTCGGGATGGTCGTCAGGAAGATCGTAGTGACAGGTGCGGATCTTGAAGATGCGCTTCACCGCATCGAGAGTTTTTCGCAGGTTCTTGGCAGAGGAGTAGGGACCGAAGAGCAGGCTGCCGTCACGGCGCTCGTTGCGCGTAACAAAGATGCGCGGAAACGCTTCCTTGACGGTAACCTTGAGGTATGGGTAGCGCTTGTCGTCTCGGTAGCGGATGTTGTAGCGGGGTCTTGAGAGCTTGATCAGGTTCTCTTCGTAGATGAGAGCCTCAGCCTCGGTCGCGGTAAGGGTCAAATCGAGGAGCGCGGCCTTATCAACAAACGCCCTGGCCTTGGGTTCGGTTGGCGAGAGGTAGGAATGCAGACGATTGGAAAGGTCAGCCGCCTTGCCAACGTAGAGAACGCGATTGCGGGCGTCCTTGAATACGTAAACTCCCGGCTTATGCGGAGCGGCGTTTATGCGTTCGCGGACTCGAGGATCGATCACCCTTTGATGACCCCCAACGGCTTCATCCGCGCGACCTTTGCCGAGATGCCCGCGTTGTGCGTCACCTCCACCACCTCGTCCACGTCCTTGTATGCCTCGGGCGTCTCCTCTGCAAGAGTCTTGGTGCTGACCGATAGAACCAGGATTCCTTCACGTTCCAGACGGGATTTGACCTCGTGGCCACTAACCTCCCGCAGCGCCCTGGAGCGCGACCACACTCTGCCTGCGCCGTGACAGGTGGAGCCGAAGCTTGCCGACATTGCTTTGGTGGTGCCAACGAGAACGTAGGATGCGGTGCCCATGTCTCCGGGTATGATCACCGGCTGTCCGATCTCCTGATAGTCTTTGGGTATATCAGGATGTCCGGGCCCGAACGCACGGGTGGCGCCTTTACGGTGCACGCAGAGCTTTCTGGGTTGTCCGTTGACCTCGTGCTCCTCGAACTTGGCGATGTTATGGGCTACGTCATAGACAAGGTGAAGACCCAGTTTTTCTGCGCCCATGCCGAAGGTCTGCTCGAACGCCTCTCTGACCCAGTGCATTATCGCCTGGCGGTTGGCCCAGGCGTAGTTTGCAGCCCCGGCCATGCCGCCGAAGTAGGCGCGGCCTTCAGGCGAAGTGATAGGTGCACAGGCAAGCTGGCGGTCAGGGATGGTGAGATGATACTTCGCAACAGCGTGACCAAGATTTTTCACCGCGTCGTCGCACACCTGGTAGCCGAACCCGCGCGATCCGGTATGAATCATCACAACGACCTGACCTTTTCGTAAACCCATGACCTCGGCGGCCTTCTCATCGTATATCTCATCCACCTGCTGGATCTCCATGAAGTGGTTGCCCGCACCCAGGGTACCGATCTGGGCAAGCCCGCGCTCGTAGGCTCTGTCAGATACTGCCGAGGGGTCAGCTCCGTCAAGGCTTCCTTCTTCCTCGGTGTGAGTCAGATCCTCGTCCCAGCCGTATCCTTTATTCACCGCCCAGCGCGCCCCCTGCACCAGAACCTTTTGTAACTCACTGCGGGAAATGCGGATTCTTCCTTTCTTTCCGACCCCGGCAGGCACTGCATCGTATATGGCCTGCATCAGGTTGCGCAGTTTGGGCTTGAGTTCCGGGACATCGAGGTCGGTTCTCAGCAAACGAATCCCGCAGTTGATGTCGTAGCCCACGCCGCCTGGTGAGATAATCCCATTATCTACATCGAATGCGGCCACCCCGCCGATTGGGAAACCGTACCCCCAGTGGATGTCGGGCATGGCCATGGATGGTCCCACGATTCCGGGAAGGCAAGCCACGTTCTCCACCTGCTGGGGTGCGTTGTCTTTGATAAGAGTAGGAAGAAGCTTCTCGCTTGTAAATATGATACCGTCGGTCCGCATACCGCCCGATTTAGGGATTCGCCACCGATTTTGATCCAGCCGCTCCAGCTTACCTTGGTATCCTTGCTTTTGATTACTCATCAAAGTATTATAGAAGAACGTGATTGAACTGTCAAGCTGTAGAAACGACGCGCGGGGGCTGGGTCAAAACCCCTGTAGGGACGCTGTTAGTCCGACAACTCAAACAGGACGCAGATTGTAAGTCCCATAAATACGCAACTAACAGCCGGGTTGGGGCAAGGGATTTAAACCCCTTGTCTGGTTTTTTTGGTTTTTGGCACACTCCCTTAAGGTTGGCCCGCATAATGGAACGGGTCGGTTTAAAAACCGGCCCCTACGTTTAATCTGCGAATTGCTTTACGCCGCTGCCCTAGTTACCCTTCTCTTGATGGGACAGTGTACCCCTTGAGCGATTCATGCGCTCATAGGGTATGCCGTACCTCTGCCATGAGGGGTCCCCGCGACGGTACGAAGCAGCGTCGTGGGGTATTTCTAACTTGACAGTCCAGATTATCTGAGTAGGCTTGTGGTAGAAAAACCAAGGAGGTAACGTGCCTTTTGACGCAAGCCATTTATTCTCCAACACAGCCAACCGAATGCGCCGGTCCGAGATACGTGAGCTGTTAAAATTGACCAGCAAGCCGGACATCATCAGTTTTGCCGGCGGCCTGCCCGCACCCGACTTGTTTCCTATCGAGGAGTTCAAGGATATCTCGGTCAAGGTGCTTACTGAAAACGGAGCAAAGGCGCTGCAGTACGGCCCAACCGAAGGTGACGCCGGTCTTATTCGCGAGCTGGTGGCCTTCGAGAAGCGCGGCGGGGTTGAGGTTACACCCGATCAGATACTGGTAACCACCGCCTCCCAGCAGGGCCTCGATCTGGTGAGCAAGGTATTTATCACCGAAGGCGACACAATCATAGTAGGACTGCCTACCTACCTGGGCGGACTTCAGGCGTTCAACTCCTACGGGGCCGAGATGCACGGGGTCCAGCTGGACGAAGCGGGCATGAAGGTGGATGCTCTCAAGGCCAAGCTGGAGCAGCTGGAGATTATGGGAAAGACCCCCCGCTTCATCTACGTGGTGCCCGACTTCCAGAACCCGTCCGGGGTTACCATGCCCAAGCAGCGCAGGCTGGAGGTCTTGGGGCTGGCCAGGCAGTACAACACAATGATCATCGAGGACACCCCATACCGTGAGCTGAGGTTTGCCGGCGAGGATGAACCCCCGTTCATCCTTTTGGACGACGAGGAACGGGTAGTAACCCTGCACACCTTCTCCAAGATCCTTATCCCAGGCTTCCGGGTAGGATGGCTTATCACCCGCAACAAACCGGTGATGGACAAGCTGGTAATGGGCAAGCAGCCAGCCGACCTGTGCACCGCATCGTTCGGCCAGATGATCCTTGCCGAATACATGAGCAGGGGTCTTTTGGAAAAGCAGATCGAGCGAATCCGCGAGGCTTACAAACGCAAGCGCCAGGTGATTTTGGATGCGTTCGACGAGTACATGCCCAAGCTGGACGGGCTTTCCTGGACCAGGCCGGAAGGCGGACTGTTTTTGTGGGTACGGTTGCCCGAGTACATGAACGCTACCGAAATGTTCCCCAAGGCGATTGACAAGAAGGTGGCCTACGTGGTGGGAACCGCGTTCCACTGCGATGAAGGCGGTGCCAACGCCATGCGCATCAACTTCAGCTACGCTTCAACCGAACAGATCAAGGAAGGCGCCAAGCGGTTAGCCGAGCTTATCGCTGAAGAGGCGAAGTAACAGTGCTCCTTTTTAGCCTTCGGCTAAAAAGATCGCAATCTTTCGGACGAAATTGAAAAGATTCGTAGGGGCGAGGCATGCTTCGCCCTGATTGCTGATTTGTAGGGGCACGGCATGCCGTGCCCCTAACCCTCCTTTTGTCCTTCGGACAAAAGATCGGGGATGGAGGAACAGGCTCTCCTGCCTGTCCGGACATGCTGATTTTGGAAAGCGACAACCGACACTCGCCGCAATGACACTGACATTGCACTCCAAAATCACCAGTTGACATCCGGGGGATTTTAAGCTCAATTAAGGTATGAAGAGGTTTTTTACAAACCCTGGCTCGCCTATCTCATCTTCGTTGTTCTGGATCTCATATGCATAGGCGCAGGGATGTGCGTGCCCTTTTTTTGCATCGTGCTGGGATTTCCGGTGGGGTGGTATATTGCAAGGCGAGCTTTGCAGGCTGGCTTATCTTAATGATCTTCATCTCCCCTTTCCTTCAACTTCTGGCAACGACATTCGCCGCCTACCTGACTGTTACCAGAAGACTGCGGATTAAGGCCAAGCAAGGTTGATCCCCATCACTCCTTGACACTCCATAGTTCTGAGGTATAGTTAAGAGACGGCGATGACTAAAAGGTGCAGGATATGTTGAGCGCTTTCTGGACTCCGCAGGCAGCTATCATTGTTTTCCTCCTGGTGATCGTAGCCGTTGTCATAAGCAATCTCATTACCCTAAATCGGATGCGTTTAAAAAGATACCCCTTACCCAAGCATCTCCACCGGGTCTCGGTGATGGTTCCAGCTCGCAACGAGGAGCAAAACATCGCCTCGTGCGTTCAGTCTCTCCTGAACCAAGACTATCACGATTTCGAGCTGCTGGTTCTTGACGACCACTCCACCGATAGGACGTGGCAGATACTGCAGAAACTGGCAAGGGAGAATAAAAAGCTGAGGATAATCAAGGGTAAACCCTTACCTTCCGATTGGCTTGGCAAGCACTGGGCATGTCATCAGATGGTTGAGGAGGCTTCAGGGGAGCTCTTCCTGTTCACGGACGCCGACACCAAGCACCATCCCCTGGCATTGCGTGATGCAGTGGCCGCCCTGATCAGTGAAGATACTGATCTCTTGACCGCTTTACCTAAAGGAGAGGTCGGCTCATGGGGTGCGAAGTTAATCGTGCCCCTTATGCCATCGGGTCTTTTGGCCTTACTTCCCCTTAGCATTGCCTACCGGGTGCGCTGGCCTGCGCTTTCGGCTACCATCGGGTGCTTCATGCTCTTCCGGCGCGAGGCGTTAAAGAAGGTGGGCGGCTTTGAGTCTGTGAGAACCAACCCGGTTGACGACATAGACCTTGGTAGAAGGATGAAGGCTCAGGGTTTGAGGTAGAGACTTGCAGACGGCCAGGATCGCATCAGTTGTTGGATGTACAGTAATTTCAGAGAAGCGTTTGAGGGCTTTGCGAAGAGCCTTTACGCCGCCTTCAATCGCAGTATGCCTGTATTTCTCCTGATCTGGCTGTGGCTTGCGATCGCCTTCTTGGAGCCGCTGGTTATTCTTGCATTGAGGATAGCCGGCATGCCAATATCAGACCTCTCGCTCATCCTTGCGGGTGCAGCGATCGGAATCTCGCTCCTACTCTGGGGAATCTCCCTTTGGCGCTTTCGATTCCCGATCCATCTGACCTTCCTTTACCCATTAAGTATGCTCATTGGTTTTGTGATCGCCATTTATTCGATGATCGTCACGCTTTCAGGCCGCGCCCTTTGGAAGGGCCGCAGGGTAGGGATGCGGAACTAAAGAAGAAAGGCGGCCGCAAGGCCGCCTACATTTTCAATTTCTGCGATCTTTTGAGCTTCGCTCAAAAGGGACACTACGGACCTACATCACCGTCTGCGTTGCCCTCGAAGGTATTACCGGACATCGTGGGATTTGAATCACCATCTAAGTAGATTCCCCAGTGGAGACTGTAGTTGATCGCACAGTTGGTGATCGTTGGTGAGGCATCATAGCAGCAGATGTTCCCATAGTCGTTGCCGCCGCCGTATTCGATCACGCAGTTGTTGAGTTTGGTTGTTGCATTGATGGTGTGTTCATCAAAGAAAATTCCATTCCAATCTCCAGGGGAACCTGGTGAGATAGCAGAGGTAAAAGTAATCTGACCAGCACTGCCATCGGCTAAAAGGGCACCGGGATCGTTATCACCCACCCAAAGGTAGGTGCCAGCATTGAACTTCAGGGTATTACCAGCCGCAATCGTAAGCACCGGACTGGCTGTGCCCTGGACATCCAGATCACCGGCAATAATATATGGAACACCCTGATTGAACCAGGTACCGGTGGTAGTAATGTAACCACCTCCGACCTCGATCCCATCCTTGGTGTTGCCGGTACGGGTGTTGCCTGAGCCGAGGGTGCGGACATATTCACCATCAATTCGAACTGGATACTCGGCATTTAAGGTAATGGTATTGCCGCTGAACTCGGTGAAGTAACCCTGCCAGTCACAGTATACCCCGTATGTGCTGCTGTGTCTGATGGTGCAGTTGGTGATCGTTGGTGAGGCATCATAGCAACCGATGTTCCCGTAGTCGTTGTCGCCGCCGTATTCGACGAGGCAGTTGTTGAGTTTGGTTGCTCCATCGATGGTGTGTTCATCAAAGAAAATTCCATCCCAATCTCCAGGGGAACCTGGTAAGATAGCAGAGGTAAAGGTAATCTGACCAGCACTGCCATCGGCTAAAAGGGCACCGGGATCGTCATCACCCACCCAAAGGTAGGTGCCAGCATTGAACTTCAGGGTATTACCAGCCGCAATCGTAATCACCGGGCTCGCTGTGCCCTGGATATCCAGATCACCGGCAATAATATATGGAACACCCTGATTAAACCAAGTACCAGTGGTAGTAATATAACTACCTCCGACCTCGATCCCATCCTTGGTGTTGCCGGTAAGGGTGTTGCCTGAACCAAGGGTGCGGACATATTCACCATCAATTCGAACTGGATACTCGGCATTTGAGGTAATGGTATTGCCGCTGAACTCAGTGAAGTAACCCTGCCAGTCACAGTATACCCCGTATTTGCTGCTGTGTCTGATGGTGCAGTTGGTAATCGTTGGTGAGGCATCATAGTAGCAGATGTTCCCATAGTCGTTGCCGCCGCCGTATTCGATCACGCAGTTGTTGAGTTTGGTTGTTGCATTGATGGTGTGTTCATCAAAGAAAATTCCATTCCAATCTCCAGGGGAACCTGGTGAGATAGCAGAGGTAAAGGTAATCTGACCAGCACTGCCATCGGCTAAAAGGGCACCGGGATCGTTATCACCCACCCAAAGGTAGGTGCCAGCATTGAACTTCAGGGTATTACCAGCCGCAATCGTAATCACCGGGCTCGCTGTGCCCTGGATATCCAGATCACCGGCAATAATATATGGAACA
>DAOVCF010000035.1 GCA_030670165.1 Candidatus Stahliibacteriota bacterium
AGGTTGATTTTAGGGTTTGTCAAGCAGGAAAAACCCGAAATTATCAGAAAAGCACAACAGATTCGTGGGGTGAAAAGAATGTTGACAACTTATCTTGACGGAGTAGAATTCCCATAGACTATGCCGGAGTAGCTCAGTTGGTCAGAGCAGCGGTTTTGTAAACCGGTGCGAGACTATTTAAGCCTTTTCCTGTAAAAGTAGCGTGGATTTTACAAACCGATAAGCGCCGTGTTTTCTAGACTTAGGGGATAGGTATGCCTTTTTGTTTAGGGCGCATGGTTGCTTTTGTTTTAGTGTTTCCTAATATAACCTGCCCAAAATCAAGGGATTGGTGCAAAAGTGGTGCAATTCTGGTGCAGTGGTTTAGGTTAAAATTAGGGCATGATTCCTGACACACTTTTTGACACACAAAAGGACGTTGACAACCAGCTAATTCCGAAGAAACTACACTATGGACATGGAGACGACGTGGATGCAATAATCAGAGCAGAGGCAAGGAAGTTGATTCGGGATGCGGGGCTCAGTAAAAGCCTTATCCAACACGCGGAGGGTGTGGCAAGACGTGCCGAGTCGGTGTGTCGGATGCTTGAGGCAGGTGACCACACCGTCCACATAGAAAAGGTTGTCATAGCGTCACTCCTTCATGATATCGGACTCAGCCGTCCCCACGGTCTTGACCATGGTGAAGCAAGTGCGGAGATTCTTGAAGAGTTTGGCTTAAATAATCTTGCCGAACTCGTCCGCGTCCATGTTTTCCCCCAATTATCCCACCTTTCCCTTGAAGCGAAGATACTTATCTACGCCAATCTCACCACAGGTCCTGAGGGCAAACCGATTGATGCGGGAACCAAGCTTCACTTTCTCCGCCAGTTGGCTTACAACTGGAAGGACGAGAAAGAACGTTCGCTTGCACTAAAGTCTCTTCAGGTAAAACACAAGATAATTTCGGAGATAGAAGCACTTATTGAAAAAGCCATGGTCAACAGGTAACACAACCAACACGGCCTTATCATCCAGCTATGATGTAAATGTTACTCCACCATTACGAAGACCAATCGTCGTTACGGTACCCTGAGGATATCGCTTGACATCCCGAGTCGGTTCGTTAGGATATGTCCATGAGTGACAAACGCTCAAAGCTGGTTGACAGTAGCAAGACCGGGCACAAGAAGTCTCAGGACTTTTCAGCGCTGTCACGCAAAATTCTGAAGCTTGCCAACCGCGGCGCGCCGAGGATTCAGTTCCTTCGGGAGCTGTCCAGGATGCTCATTCAATTTTCCGGATGCGATGCGGTTGAGCTGCGCATCACCGACGGCAAGCTGAATTACCGATGGGAAGCAAGAGACGACGGAAAATCGAGTTTTGAGATACTCCCCTCCACAACCAGCGAGGATGGCAACATCATACCTTGTTTTTCTTCGAACTCAGGAGCAGAAAAGCTCTGTCGGATCATCGTGAGCGGCAAGCCTGACCCCTCCCTGCCCTTCTTTACCAAAAACGGAAGCTTCTGGACCCCTGACATCTCAAGAACCAGCGGCCTGCGGGATGAGATCGTCAAGTGGTTTCCGCACGAGGACGGCTACCGCTCCATTGTTATGATTCCTTTTGTTATAGACGAGGAGAACTCAGGACTTGTCCAGCTGAAAAGAAGTAAGAAGGACTTCTTTACCCTGAAGGAGGTAGAGTTCTACGAAGGCGTTGCTCAGACAATCGGTCTGGCGGTTGCAGGTCGGCGGTCGCAGGCCAAACTGCGAGAACGCGTCAAGGAGTTAACCTGTCTTTACGGGATAGCCCGGCTGGTTGAGGAGCCGGGCATATCTCTTGAGAAGATCCTTGGCGGCATAGCCGATTTGTTGCCACCAGCCATGCGATACCCGGATATAGCCTCGGCTAGGATAATTCTGGATGATAAGGAATATTGCAGTCCACCAGAATGTGAAGAAACCCGCTACCGGCTGGCCGCGGATATCGTAGTCAATGGAGTGAAACGAGGCGTGGCGGAGGTGTTCTACTCAGAGGAGAAGCCTGAGCTTGAGGTGGAGCTTTTCATCACAGAGGAGCAGAGCCTTCTGGATGCTGTGGCTGGTCAGCTCGTGCTTATAATCGAACACAGGCAGTGGGAAGCCGAACGGACCAGGCTTGAGGAACAGCTTCGTCACGCGGATCGCCTGGCTACTCTGGGCCAGCTTGCAGCAGGCGTGGCACACGAGCTTAACGAACCCCTGGAAGGTGTGCTTGGGTTTGCACAGCTTGCTCGCAAGTCCGATGGTCTACCCAAGCAGGCAGGAAAAGATATCGAGAAGATCGAAAGCGCAGCACTTCACGCCAGGGAGGTGGTGAAGAAGCTTCTCATATTCGCCCGTCAGATGCCCACCCATAAAACACTCCTCAACCTTAACCAGGTGGTGGAAGAAGGACTCTACTTCCTTGAGAGCCGCTGCGAAAAGGAGGGGATCGAGGTGGTGCGCGATCTTGCCGAGGAGCTGGCGGAGATCACCGCCGACCCGTCACAGCTAAACCAGGTGCTTGTCAATCTGGTCGTAAATGGACTCCAGGCAATGTCTGGAGGAGGAAGACTCACCATAAGAACAAGAGCAACAGAGGAGGAGGTTATTCTGATCGTGGAGGATACGGGTACGGGTATGGACGAGGAGGTTCAAAGACAGATATTCCTGCCCTTCTTTACCACAAAGGAGGTCGGGCAAGGAACCGGTCTTGGGTTGGCCGTGGTTCACGGGATAGTCACCTCACACGGGGGGACGATCGAGGTTGAAAGCAAGAAAGCCAAGGGATCACGCTTCACCGTAAAACTGCCCCTCATGGGGACGCCCACAAAGGAGAAGACCCATGACACCCCCACCTAAGAAGGAGCGCATCCTGGTAGTAGATGACGCTGTTGATACCCTGGAGGTACTACAGCGTAATCTGGCATCACAGGGATACGTGGTCTTTACCGCGCAAAACGTGCCGGAAGCCTTAAGGTTGCTTGAAGACACCCAGGTTGATCTGGTGATAACCGATTTAAAGATGCCCGGGGCAAGCGGGTTGGATCTGGTGCGATACGTGCGGGAGAACCTTGCGGACACCGAGGTGATGATGATTACAGGATATGCCACCGTAGAGGGTGCTGTTCAGGCGGTAAAGCAAGGGGCCGAGGAGTATCTTGCAAAGCCCTTTACCGACGAGGAGCTTTTCTTGGCGGTAAGAAAGGCGCTTGACAAACTACGTATGCGCAGGGCCGCGCAGGTATCCGAGGATATCCCGTCGCCTCACGGGATAATCGGCTCCTCAAAGGTCATGCGCGAGGTCTTCAGCGCCATCCATAAGGCGGCGTCAACCCCGGCTACGGTGCTCATCACAGGGGAAAGCGGCACTGGCAAGGAGCTTGTGGCCAGGGCTATCCACTACTCAAGCCCGCGTACCTCACCACCCTTCGTGCCTATCAACTGCGGGGCGATACCGCATGAACTCCTTGAATCGGAGCTCTTCGGGTATGTTAAGGGTGCGTTTACCGGCGCTGCAACGACCAGGGCAGGTTTCTTTCAAACCGCAGACGGCGGCACCATCTTCCTTGACGAGATCAGTGAAACAAGTCCGGCCATGCAGGTTAAGCTCTTGCGGGTGCTGCAGGACAAGGAGATCTTCATGCTCGGCTCACGAAAATCCGAAAAGGTTGATGTGAGGATTATTGCCGCAACAAATAAAGACCTACAGGCCCTTGTCAAAAAGCAAAACTTCAGGGAGGACCTTTACTACCGCATCAACGTCATTACCATTGATCTTCCACCGCTGCGGGAGAGGGATGACGACATACTCCTGATGCTGCGATATTTTACGGAAAAGTTTGCAGAGGAGCTTGGCAAACCCACACCTAGCTTCTCTGACGAAGCGCTTGAGGTTCTAAAGAACTACTACTGGCCCGGTAACGTGCGGGAACTCGAGAACGTAACCCAACGGTTGGTGGTGATGGTGGAGCAAGATACGATAGATGTTAAGGATTTGCCGGCACTTATGCGCTTTTCTCCAAAGGCTCAGGGATTTGAAAGGACCTTGGCCGAGGTGGAGGCAGAACACATACGCAACGTGTTGGCAAGCGTTAACGGCAACAAAACCAAAGCAGCAGAGATACTCCAAATCGACCGAAAGACCTTGCGCGAAAAACTCAGGAAGATGGAAGAATCCCAGTAAGAAGGTGGGGCGTTTCTCCCCACCGGGGCACATCTCCCCGCCAATTTTAATCCAGGGGAAGACTGAAGCCGCATCCCAAAGCCCATCCATCCACTTCTAACTATTTAATCTAGCTTGACTTAACTAAGCCATCCTCATCGTAACTCACATTTAGGCTAGCCTGGCACGAATATTGCAAGCTAGGGGGTGAGTCGCTCACAAGAACGGCTCCTGGAAAACCTCGTGAAAAGAAATCACACGCAAAGGAGGATGTCATGCAGACATCAACAGTTCAAGAGACCAAAAAGGCTGTTAAGCCGAAGTATCAGGGGCTTTGCTCTACCTGCAAGAACGCTGCAACCTGCACCTTTCCTCGTGACCCCGCTCGTCCAATAATGCACTGCGACGAGTTCGATGGCTACGAGGGTCCAAAGACTAAGGTAGTCCCAAGGGTTGCCAAGCCAGAGGCCGACGACGAGGTGGAGTTCAAAGGACTGTGCCGCAACTGCGAGAACCGTCATCACTGCGTCTTTCCCAAGCCTGCAGGCGGTGTTTGGCAGTGCGACGAGTATTGTTAGCAGGCTAAAGAGATGACAACCTGAAACCCAAGATTAGAGAGATGAAAAAGGCGAGCGTTTACGATAACGTAACCAGGCAGTTTAACAAGGCTGCGGATTTGATGCATCTGGATCCTGAAATCCGCAAGGTACTTGCCAGAACCAACAATGAGGTAATCGTCAACTTTCCGGTTAAGATGGACGACGGCCACATCGAGATGTTCACCGGTTACCGGGTGCAGCACAACAACGCGCTTGGCCCTTACAAAGGGGGACTGCGCTATCACCCTGCCGTGGACATTGATGAAGTTCGGGCGCTGGCTACATGGATGACCTGGAAATCGGCCATAGTGAACCTCCCGTTCGGTGGAGCAAAAGGCGGGATTCAACTTGAACCTTCCAAGTATTCCGAAAGCGAGCTTGAGCGCATCACCCGCCGATTCACCTTTGCCCTGGGCTCGAACATAGGGCCTGAGTTCGACATCCCTGCACCGGACGTAAACACCAACCCTCAGATAATGGCCTGGATCCTGGATACCTACCTCTCCACCATGCCTGCCCACGAGCGTCAGGCGGCAGTCCACGTAGTTACCGGCAAGCCTGTCGAGTCGGGTGGGAGCATAGGCCGCAACAAGGCTACTGGCCAGGGTGTGGTCTTTACCATCGAGCAGTGGGCCAAAGATACCAACTTTGATCTTGAGGGTGCGGCATACTTCGTTCAGGGATTCGGGAACGTGGGTTCCTGGGCGTCCCGTCTCCTCAGACCCCACGGTTCAAAGCTCGTTGCTGTCGAGGATGCAAGCGGGGCTATTGCCAATCCAAAGGGGATCGATCCCGACGACCTTTATGAGTATACGCAGAAGAATAAGGGATTGATTGGCGGCTACGCAAAGGCCAAACCCATTGATCACGAAACCTTCCTTGCGACCAAGGCCGACATCTTCATCCCGGCGGCTCTTGAGAACCAGATCACACTAAAGACCGCTCCCATGCTTAACGTGAAGCTGGTTGCCGAAGGCGCAAACGGTCCTACCAATCCGGACGGTGATAAGATTCTTCATGAAAAGGGAACCGATCTTCTTCCAGACGTCCTTTGCAACGCGGGCGGCGTGATCGTAAGCTACTTCGAGTGGCTGCAGAACAAGCGCAGCGAGTTCTGGGATCTTGAAGAGGTGGATGGAAAACTGCACCGCAAGATCGTTGCAGGCTACGAACGCGTTCGCGATACGGCTCGAGAGCACAACATAGACTGGCGAACCGCGGCCTACATCGTCGCTCTCTCACGTCTTGAAACGGTCTACAAGGAACGTGGGATCTTCCCATGAGCAGCCCCGTAACACCCGTAACACACGGTAACAGCAAACCGTAAGGAGTGATGATGAAGAAGGAAACCGGTTTCTACGGCGACGTTCTTGATGGGCTCCATAATGCCGCGGATTTGATGAAGCTAAATCCCGAGATCCTAAAGATCCTTACCAAGACTACCAACGAGATTATCGTCAACTTCCCGGTAAAGATGTCAAACGGTCTGGTGGAGATGTTCACTGGCTATCGTGTGCAGCACAACAACGTGATGGGTCCCTACTCGGGCGGACTTCGCTTTCATCCCTGGGTTGATCTGGGAGAGATGCGCGCGCTTGCTACTGTGATGACGTGTAAGGCGACTATCGCCGGTATCCCATTCGGCGGGGCTGCAGGCGGGATCCAGTTCAACCCCTCTGACTACAACTCCTCTGATGTGGAACGAATCACCCGCCGCTTTACCTACTCCCTTGGTTCGAACATCGGAGCGGAGTACGACATACTCACCTCGGACGTGAACACAAACCCCCAGACTATGGCCTGGATACTGGATACCTACCTATCTACCATGCCTCCGGAAAAAAGGCAGGCCAAAACACACGTGGTCACCGGCAAGCCCATCCATCTGGGTGGCTGTGTTGGTCACGACAAGGCCGCCGCTCAAGGTTTGGTATTCGCTATCGAGGAATGGGCCAGGGATCGGGCCTTTGATCTTGCAAATGCTACCTACACGGTGCAGGGATTCGGAAGCGTAGGCGCGTGGGCGTCCCTGCTGCTGAAGCAAAAAGGGGCGAAACTGGTTGCAGTTGAGGATGCATCCGGTCCTATCTATAACCTGGATGGAATCAATCCCGAGGATCTTCTCACCTACCATAAGGAGAACGGACACATAGCTGGCTATAACCAGGCCAAATCTATTGACCATGAGGCTTTCCTTGCTGCCAAGGCCGATATTTTCATACCCGCTGCATTGGAGAACCAGGTTACTGCTCAGACCGCGCCCAAGCTTAACGTGAAGCTGGTTGCCGAAGGAGCCGACTGTCCTTGCGACCGCGAAGGAGACCGGATTCTGCAGGAGAGAAAGATCGACGTGCTTCCTGACATACTCTGTAACTCCGGCGGCGTGATCGTTAGCTACTGCGAGTGGCTGCAGAACAAACGAAGCGAACTGTGGGAGCTCGAAGAGGTAGACCGCAAATTGCAGAACAAGATGAAGGATGCCTATAACCGTGTGCGCGACCGCGCAGCGGAGTTCAAAACCAACTGGCGCACCGCGGCACGCATCGAGGCACTTGCAAGATTGCAGCGGATCTACAAGAGACGAGGTGTCTTCCCGTAACCCGTAACACCCGTAACACGGGCATAAATTTCCCCTAGAAGGGGTTCAGCTCAAACAGGTCGGGGCGTCGGCCCCGGCCTGTCAAGGGAATCTCATTCCAGAGTGCATCTCTTCGGGGGAAAGAAATTAGGCAAGAGATGGCTCTGATTAACCGTAAAACCAATAGAGCTACCTCCACCGGTTAGACAAACCACTCGTCCATCATGCGGTAAAATTATCCTCGGGATGATGAACGTGCCTCGGGCAAGTCAGGTTTCCGATTGCCTTCCACGTTTATTCTACAGCCTATCAAGCACCGACATTCACACCGCAGCACCGCGCTTTAGTTTACCACCGACCTGCAAGCGTGAGGCGGGGCTGCCGTAGGGCGCACAGGTTCTAGGGGCGGTGCGCCGAGTGGTCTCGGATGCTTGCACCGGATTCAAAAACGAGTGCGTCGGTCTCTGCGCGACCAAGGACAGCCCACGGCTAGCTGCCTGTCTAAGAAGCGCTATAAGGCTCAAGCGAAAACCGAACCTAAGAAGATAGAGGACGAGGTTAAGAAAGCAGAAGATGAGGAAGCTAGGCTTGTCAAAATACGCAAAGAATAAGGCAAGGAAGCCTGGGCCAAGACTTTATTATTCGAGATTATTAGATTTAGGGAATAAAAATGTCCATAAATAACCGCCAGGGGATGGAATTATTAAGTCGCGCAACTGCGTCACTTACCAAACGCGCGGACAAGTTTATTGGGGCTATTAAAAAAATGGTTGAATAAAGCTATAATTGAGGAATAAACACGGCAAACTCAGGGCACTACGTTTATTGCTATCCCATATTGAGGATACCCTTCCAGCCCTATAGCTTTTCTTTCCTTCCGCACTTCCGAGCCTGCTGATTGCGATTACTTCGCGGCATACGGTTTTAATGAAGAAGAATTAAAAAAACGCTCAAGCTTGATAAGCGTATCATGAGATACCGATAAGGTCTTATGTGTATCTTATGTGTAGGGGGGCTTGACACGAGGGAAGTAGGGACTATTCTTATATCAACAATGGGAATTCAAATGAATAAACGACAAATTTTTCTCATCATCGCGATAGCCGTTGGCATATTGTTGCTGATTATCCTTGCGAAGAAGATGGGAACGGTTACGGATCAGCCCGTACTGCGAAGGAAATCGAGGCACAAAAGGATAGTCTTAAGACCTAGTGACCTTGACTTCTCAATTAAAGGAATTAAACTTATTGGTAACGTGAGACTCTTTCAGCGTACCAACGGACGCTGGTATGTGAGGTTCACGCTAAACGGGAAAAGGCGGATGCTTTCCACAGGAGAGACCGACAAAACCCATGCTCTATTAAAACTTGGAGAGATTGTCAAGGCGGCTGAATGCACCAACGCCTTTGGGCCACCCCTCAAGCGTGTTTCAACGTTCCGAGAGTTAGCCGAGGAGTATATTGCTTACGCAGAGGCTAACAAGGCCTCTTCTACGATCCAAAGGGATAAACGCAGGCTTGGCAAGCTTTTTGCGGCGTTCGGTTCTAATCGGTTAACCGACATAACACAGCGCAAGGTTGAACTCTACATGCAGGAGCGTGAAAAAGGGGTCAAGCCCGCAACCGTCAACCGTGATTTGGCTCTACTTAAGCACATGCTGAACAAGGCGGTTGACTGGGGATACCTAAAGTCCAACCCTATCAAGCGGGTAAAGTTCCTTAAGGAGCCTCCAGGACGGACGCGGTATCTTAACGACGCTGAACGTGAGCGGTTGCTTGACGCCTGCAAGCACAGTGATAGCGATATGCTGTATCCGGTAGTCCTAACTGCCCTCTTGACCGGAATGCGGAGAGGCGAACTGCAGGAGCTTACTTGGGATGATGTCAACTTCGCAGAGGCCCGCATAACGGTGAAACGGTCTAAGAACAATGAAACGAGGCATATCCCGATTCATGAAACCTTGCTCGAAGTGCTCCAGCAACTGCGCAACCGCTATCCCTACGCGCAGTACGTCTTCTGTAAACCTGACGGCAAGCCTTACGGAAACTGGAGAAGGGCCTTTGAGACTGCGTGCAGACAAGCAGGCGTGGCGAACTTCCGGTTTCACGATTTACGTCATACCTTCGGAAGCTATCTCGGTATGAAGGGATGCAACGCCTACACGATTATGCGTCTCATGGGCCATAAGACGATAGCTATGAGTGCTCGGTATACGCATATCTCGGAGGAACAGCTTAGGGCCGCTGTAGACGAAATTGGTGCAAAAGTGGTGCAATTCCCTCAAGCCCAGACTTGGTAATCTCCCAAGTTACGCAAATACGTATGCCGGAGTAGCTCAGTTGGCCAGAGCAGCGGTTTTGTAAACCGCAGGTCGGGGGTTCGACTCCCTTCTCCGGCTTTTTCAATCGTTACCCAGTAGAGCGCAACTCGTTGTAACACAAGCACTTACAAGGGATATAGGTATCTCTTGGTGCGGGTGCAGGGTTTACCCTATCGCATCTGAAAAGTAGTCGAATGGGTGCAAAAACGGCTAAGAATCCCTAAAATGACACAGTTACTGACACAGCCCAAAAGAGTGCTCGGAGAAACACAGCCCAAACACATCGCCGTCAGTTTGGGCCGCTGCCCAGAACTCAAAAGGTTAGTGCAGCAGGTCTATATCTTCTCAAGCCGCTCTCTGAATCCGTCATGTCAATAACGTCATGCTTAGGGGTATGTTAATCTTCCAATAACTCCGGGTGATTGGCTTTGAGCCATTCCTTAACCCTTTGACGTAAATCCTGTGCCAACTCAATCATCTCCCTCAACTCCTGTTCGGAAATCGTTCCCGTTACATCGTAGCTGCTAATGCTTCGTTTTTTGCTGAAAGCATGAAGTCTGCGGACAAACTTGGAGTCCAGCGCGAGCGTTAGGGATAGAGATTCTATGGTATAGTAGTGGTGAGAACTATGGGTAGTTCGGAAACCAACTGCCCGAAGCGCTACTGTGGCTGCTTGAAGCGCAGCGTTGTAGGCTATAGTGAAACGCCAGTCAAGGGGCAACTCCTGTGTCCGACAAGCCTTAAGGTCACGAGCGACAAGACTCAACAAGTCGCTAATTTCTTGCCGACTGCTGGTATGTTCCTTCAACCAGCCGTTCTTAACCCAGTCCTGCAACCTCATGTTCATTCCCTACCAGGAATATCTTTTCACCCTTAATAACGCGTGTCAGGAAATGGTGTCCTTCGGCTAGCTTCTTGTCGAACTCATCGGGCGGATAGACCGTAGGGTTAATCTCCCGTCTAAGCTTCTCTTGAGCAGGTGTAAGCGCTTCTACGACCTCTGTGAAGCTTACCTCGCCTATCACCATTACGTCCACATCGCTTGAGGCATTCTGTTGCCCCTGAGCAAAGGAGCCGTAGATGAACGCCGCACTGATCCGTTCGGCCAACGGGATCAACGCCGCCTTGAGCACATCCACCAGACCAAAGGTTTTCATCACCAAATTCTTAAGTTCGTCAAAGATAGGACAGTCCTTATTGGCGCGGTGATACACCACTCGTCCACGAACCTCACGGGCAAGAATACCTGCAAAGGTAAGCCTATCTAATTCCCTGTAAACTGTTCCTACACTTACGCCAGTAATCTTCGCAACCTGGCGGGTATAAAAGGACTCGTCTGTATGGGAATAAAGCAAGGCCAGAATAGCGCGACGGGTCTTACCAAAGAGCGCCGAAGCCAAGGGAGTTTGATTTGTAGCTATTCTCATTTCGAGAACGATTGTTCTCTTTTTGAGAACGCTTGCTTGCGGTTGGTTTCGCTCATTAGTCTATTATATCAGGAGTACCGGGAATTTGCAAGGGTTGTCCTTTGCATGGCTTTAGTATAGGGAGAGCAAGAGGTCTGTCAATATGGTCTATCTTACTGAATCGGCCAGGCGGTTATGGCCTTATCAATCTCATCCATTAACTTGATGGTTTCGCGCAGGGCAAGAACTGTCTTCTAGTAGTGTGTGGTGTCGTCGCATGAGAGCTTTACCTCCCTATGAAAATATTGACCTAGATTGGGTTTGGGAAACGGAACCCAAAAGTGAAAGGAAGTTCACCTTCAATCTTGGCATCAACTACATAGGATGCGAGGATGCGGAGGGCTTGACAAGGTTCTCATAAAGCCTATATTTGGAATGAAAGCAAATTAAAGGAGGTCGTTATGAAAAGGTTTACCTTACTCGCAACCCTCGCCGTACTGCTCGCGGCAAGCATGGCCCACGCAGGGTGGTTCAGGACGTACGGTAGCGCGGGTCAAGATGAAAAAGGTTACTGTGTTCAAGTAACTCATGATAGCAACTACATAGTCAGCGGTTACAAAGGAAACGATTTGTGGTTGTTCAAAACCGATACCTTGGGGAATATTTTGTGGGAGTATACTTACGAAGGCCGGGCAGGTAGATGGGTTGAACAAACTACAGACGACGGCTACGTAGTTGCTGGTCAACTTAAACTACTTAAAACCAATTCACAAGGTGATTCTCTTTGGATGAAAGATATAGATATCAACAGCTTTTGTGTGCAACAAACTTCAGATGGCGGTTATATCATTATAGGTGAAAACCAAGGCTTCCCCCGATATATTAAGTTGCTCAAGACTAACTCTGTTGGAGATAGCACTTGGATGCGTACTTATTTGTTAGGTGGTTGGGTTTATAGCAGAGGCTACTTTGTTCGTCAAACGGAAGACAAAGGCTTTATAGTGGTCGGTCTTTTGGGAGATACGCTCTATGGTGAAGAGAGGACAGCTCTTTGGCTGTTCAAAACAGATTCCGTAGGTGAAATATTGTGGGGTTATACCCAAGGGGGGGAAGAATGGGGAGATCACAACGGAGGTAACTGCGTACAACAAATAACGACCAATGACTATGTAGCTTTAGCGAACTTTGGGTTGCTGAAATTTAACCAAGCTGGTGATACCCTATGGACTCGCAATTATACGGGGGGTGAACGCTTCCAAGAAACAACAAACTCAGATTTCATTCTTACCGGGGCGATAGGAAGTAGCTTTCTTTACAAAATGGTTACCCCGTTAAGCAATGTGTGGCTTTTCAAGGTTGATAATCAAGGGGATTCCTTATGGAAACTTACATATTCTCCAGGCATAGGCTACAGTGTTGCAGAAACTCCGGATAAGGGTTTTATTGCTACGGGTATGCTGCAAGTCGGAGATCTTTTTTTACTCAAGACCGACTCTCTTGGTCTGTTGGGAATTACCGAGAACCCAATTGTCAAAACCGACAATGGCTGGAACGTGCCACATTCAATCGGGAGCTACATCGTACTACACTACAACAACCTCCCACAAGGATTCCGAGCCAGCGTCTTTGACGTTTCCGGCCGCAAAGTCGACCAAATCAGAGGTGACGGCATTGAAGGGGCGATGACCTGGGGGATCAATCAGCCGCCCGGTGTGTACTTTATCCAGGCGTTGGATAATCAAAATCAATTAAAAACAGCCAAAGTAGTGCTGGTTCGTTAACACGAGGAGGATGCAATGAAATCAGTAAAACTTCAAAGCAAGCTTCTGTTCGCTTGCATGGCGTTGATTAGCGCTGCTGCCTTGCTTAAGGCAGATTACTACAAGCCCGATTTCTTTCCCATTGGGCTGACAGGGTTAAACCATACAGGTTATCCTAGCGATTCAAACTGCCCTTATAGTAACGTTGGAAATTGGACATGGGACCAAGGAACGCAGAGCGAACAGGCCCTGATAGATTCGCTGGGTGTGAACTGTTTGGG